>VYEH01000258.1:10281-15454 GCA_009843005.1 Pseudomonadota bacterium
CCCCTGACGACATGATCGTCACCGGCAGCGTGTTTACCAACAATCAGTCCAGAATGGATATCGACCAGACCAAGTTGGCCGGGTCTTTCGACTTCGACGTGGACTTTGTGGAAAGCATCGACTTCGGCATCCAGATGACTGAGGTCAACAATCGTTCCGCCGGGTCCGTCGTGCAGAGAGACGCCTGGGGAGGGGTGACCCAACCCGGCGCAATTGCCGACTTGCTCGAGCCCGCTTCGGCTGCGGACGCATTCCGCAATGTTCCGGGCGGCAATGACTCGAGGCGGCAATCGGACTATTTCGTTTTCGACATGTCTGATTTGATTGAAAGAACCGAGGCGCTGATGGCGTCGGGCGACGCGACCACCTTCATGGCCGCGGATATGGGCGATTGCGGCACGGGACTTTGCTCGTCCAGCAATTTCAATGACGACCGGCGCACCCAGGAAGATTCGCTCGCGGCGTATGTGCAGTTGAACATGTCCACCGAGTTCGGCGCCATGCCGGTGGACATGCGGCTGGGTGTGCGGTACGAGGAAACCGACGTCTCATCCCAGGCGCTCTCCCCGGCCTGGACCGGGCTCAACTGGGTGGCGGGCAACGAATTGAGCCTTGCGGGCGGCGATCCCGATTTCTCCGCGTTGGAGGGCGAGTACGATGTCGTGTTGCCGAACTTCGACTTCCGCATCGACCTGACGCCGGATCTGGTTGGACGCGTTTCCTGGAGCAAGACTCTGACCCGGCCCAACTACGGCGATATCCAGGGTGGCCAGACCATCAACCAGCCGGTACGAGTCGGAGAAGGGACCGGTAATCGAGGCAACCCGGCCCTGCTACCGTTCGAATCCACGAACAGTGACTTCTCGTTCGAGTACTACTACACCGAGGATAGCTATGTGGCCGTGGGCTATTTCCTCAAGGATGTGGAGAACTTCATAGGCACCGCATCGGTTGTCGAGGAAACCTTCGGATTGCCGCATCCGGCGCTCGGCCCGCTTGGCGACGAGGCGAGGGCGGCCACGGGCGCTTCGGACGGCGGGACCCTGTATTCGTGGATTCTCGGTAACCGACCGGACGCGCAGGGCGTGGACGCCACCACCGGTACCATTTCCGGCGTCCCCGGACGCGATCCCGCAGCGCCATTCAATATCACCATTCCGGTCAACATCGAAAAGGCGACGATGAAGGGCTGGGAAGTCGTAGTGCAGCACAACTTCGGTGACACCGGGTTCGGCCTGATCGCCAACGCGACGCTGGTCGATGCCGATGTCGGCTACGACAATTTCAGTCTCGCTCAGCAGTTTGTGCTCACGGGTCTGAGCGACTCGGCAAACGTCATAGCCTTTTATGACAGGGACGGCATCGGCGTGAGGCTGGCCTACAACTGGCGGGATGCCTTCCTGGCCGGAACCGGGCAAAACAACGTGGGCGCCGGGCCTCCGACCTATGTCGGCGAATATCAGCAACTGGACCTGAGCGCGAGTTACTGGATAAACGACAATATGAACGTCTATATCGACGCGCTTAACCTGACTGACGAGACGACCCACGTCTATGGTCGGCACCCGATCCAGACGCTCTTCACCGCCCAGGCAGGACCGCGCTACAACTTCGGCTTCCGGTACAAATTGTAACCTGCATCAAGGAGAGGCTGCCTGTCCGGGCAGCCTCTCTTGGTATCATCGCCCCACGCAATGCGGGCCAGGCGGTATCTCGACTCTAACCGCGCTCGGTCAGGTGAATGAGTCGATGGATCAGCCAATTCGAAAAGTCGTAATCGTCGGAGGCGGTACCGCCGGCTGGATTACTGCCGGCGTGATAGCGGCGGAATCCCTCGGGTGCGACGATCAAGCGGTCCAGGTCGTACTTGTTGAGTCTCCCGATATACCCATTATCGGTGTTGGGGAAGGAACCTGGCCGTCAATGCGAATCACGCTCCAGCGGATGGGCCTGTCCGAAGACGCGCTCATAGGCGAGTGCAACGCCAGCTTCAAGCAGGGCACCCGTTTTCGAAACTGGTCCGGCTGCCCCGACGCAACCGAATACACTCATCCTTTCAGTCTGCCGACCGACTATGCTGAACTGAATCCCGCGAACTTCTGGCTCTCGCATGGCGGCAAATCGGCTTATGCCGATCTCGTTACTCCCCAGGCACGGGTCATTGAACTGGGACTTGCGCCAAAGCAGGTCAGCGCACCGCATTACGCGTTCACCGTCAACTACGGCTACCACTTCGACGCAGGGAAGTTCGCGGCATTACTGCACCGGCACGCGGTGGAAAAGCTGGGTGTGCGCTACGTTTCAGCGAATGTCGAACGGGTGGATTCGGACCCGGACGGAGATATCGCGGCAGTAGCGCTGGACACCGGTGAGCATGTGGAGGGGGATCTGTTCGTAGATTGCACCGGACAGAAGGCGCTGTTGATCGGGCGCCACTACGGGAGTCGCCTTGTCTCGGTCAAGGATGTGCTTTTCAACGACACGGCCATCGCCGTCCAGGTCCCTTATGCGGACCCGGGTGACCCGATCGCATCCGTGACCTTGTCAACGGCAGAGCCCCACGGCTGGATCTGGGATATCGGGCTCAGCAGCCGGCGGGGAATCGGCTACGTTCACTCCAGTGCCCATGTCGACGAAGAATCCGCGTTTTCAACACTCATACGATATGTCGAAGAATCCTCGCCCGGCGTAGCTCCCGGGTCGCTGAGCTATCGGACCATCCCGTTCGAGCCGGGTTACCGCGAGAAATTCTGGGTCAGAAACTGTGTTGCCGTCGGGCTGTCCGCGGGCTTTATAGAACCCCTGGAAGCATCCGCGCTGGTACTGATCGAACAGTCCGCGAAAATCATTGGCGAGCAGATGCCCCGCGACCGGGAAATCATGGACATCGTCGCAGACCGATTCAACGCGAAGATGGGCTACCATTGGAAGCGCATCGTCGAATTCCTCAAGTTGCACTATGCGACAAGTGTCCGCGAGGACAGCGACTACTGGAAGGATAATCGCGAGCAGCGTTCCTGGCCCGAGGGTCTGCGCCGGAAAATGAAGTTGTGGCAGCAACAGCCGCCGTGGCATGACGACGCGCCACGTCTCGATGAGTTGTTTCCGTCGGCGAGTTATCAGTATGTGTTGTACGGAATGGGTTTCAAGCCGCACTATGCTGTCGCCCGAAACGCGCGCTTCACCCGGATGCGAAAGCGGGCGGACGAGGTATTTCATGGTACTCGGATGAAAGCGCGACAGATGGAGAGCCTTCTGCCGACGACAAGAGAGCTGGTTACCGCCATCGCGCACCGGGCTGCCGCGCAGGATTGACTGCCGCGCAGGATTGATATGACCGACTACGCGCTCCTCAACAACGTGGACCATGCGGACCTAAAGATCATTACCGATCGCTCCGCCCGGTACCGCGATGATGTCATGAAGGCACTGGTATTCCCGTTCGAATTCCGCAACGTCCAGGCCTGCTATCCGATTCTTTTTCAACAGGACGGCGCGGGGGGCTGCTATCCGCTGGCATTGTTCGGTTTTCAGGAGAAAGAGAACCTGTTCCTCGACGAGTCCGGCTGGCAGGCGCCCTATATCCCCGCCATGGTTCGGCGCGAGCCCTTTCTCATCGGATATCAGGACTCCAGGACCCAGGGCGATACAGAGCGCACTCGGGTGCTTTCCATAGACATGAACCATCCCCGCGTGAACACAGAACATGGCGAGCCGCTGTTCCAGCCTCTGGGTGGACGAACGCCGTTTCTGGAGAGCGTCGCCAATTTGCTGGAAACCATCTACGCGGGCATCGAGCACAACAGATCCTTCATGGCGTCACTTCAGGAACACGACCTGCTCGAGTCGATGACGCTTGAAATCGAATTGAGCGATGGGTCCCGGAACCAGCTCATCGGATTCCACTGCCTGAACGAGGATAAAGTACAGGCGCTGCCGGCAGAAGTCCTCGGCGACTTCAACGAGCGAGGTTATCTGATGTCATTGTTCATGGTGCTGGCTTCAATGGGCAACATTCAGCGCCTGGTGGAATTGAAGAATGCGGCCCTGGGTAACTCGGAAATGGGCGGTGAGAGTGACGGCAACCGGAGCGGGCCGGATGCCCGTATCGACGGTGGGTCTCATGTCTGAACCAGCGACAATGAAGACCATCGAATGCGCCGGCGGCATCATCCCGCAGGAGGTATACGACTCCACGGATCCCATGAGGCTCAAGGGACTGGTGAGCGACTGGCCGGCAGTCAGGCAGTGCAGCGAATCCATCGGCTCCGCGGCCCGCTACCTCTCGCAATTCTGGCGTGACGAGCCGCTCACGGTTTATGCCGGGGACGCTTCGATCAACGGGAGAATCTTCTACAACGGCGACTTCACCGGCTTCAACTTCATCAGCGGCAGGGCGACCCTGCCGCAGGTTTTCGCCAAGCTCGCCGAACCCGAACGGGAGGATCGCCTGACTACCCTCTATGTGGGCTCCACCCCGGTCGACAAGTGGATGCCTGGTTTTCGATCTCAAAATGACATCGCGCTGCCAACTGACGATGCATTGGCCAGTTTCTGGATCGGGAACCGAACCAGGGTTTCAGCCCACTATGACTTTCCGGACAATGTGGCGTGCGTGGTGGCCGGAGAACGGCGTTTCACGCTTTTTCCCCCGGAACAGATTGGCAACCTGTACGTCGGTCCCGTGGACAGGACCCCGTCTGGCCAGGCGATCAGCATGGTCGACATCTGTGAACCGGATCTGGACCGTTTTCCGAAATACGCGGAAGCCGTCAAGCATGCGAAGAGTGCTCTTCTGCAGCCCGGAGACGCCATCTTCATTCCAAGCATGTGGTGGCATCATGTCGAGTCGACGACACCCTTCAACCTGCTGATCAACTATTGGTGGTGCACCACGCCAAATTTCATGGGCTCGCCCACGACCGCCCTGATGCACGCGATTCTGGCATTGAGGGATTTGCCGTCCCGTCAGCGGCGCATTTGGCAGGGTGTTTTCAATCACTACGTATTCGAGGCCAATGAGTCCGTCTACGAACACATACCGGAGCCGGGCAGGGGCTGCCTGGCGCCGCTCGATGAAGCGAAGGCAAAGCAGCTGCATGCCGATTTGTTGAACAGGCTGAACCGTTAACGGAAGGCATGCTGGCCGAGGCGACACCGGAATACGGATAGA
>VYEH01000258.1:15464-21543 GCA_009843005.1 Pseudomonadota bacterium
ATCACCGATGCAACTACGCAAGATTCACAAGGTAGTCATTGCCGGCGGCGGCACCGCGGGCTGGATGGCCGCGGCGGCCCTGTCACGGCTGTTGGGCAAGACCCTGGACATCACCCTGGTGGAATCCGAGGAGATCGGCACGGTGGGTGTCGGCGAAGCCACCATACCGACACTGCTCACCTTTCACGAATTGATCAAGGTCAAGGAGCAGGACTTTCTGAGGGCGACCCAGGGAACCTTCAAGCTCGGCATCAAGTTCGAGAGTTGGCGCGATGTGGATGAAGACTATATACATTCCTTCGGTTGGACCGGCAAGGACAGCTGGGCCGCGGGATTCCAGCACTTCTGGCTCAAAGGCCTGAAAAGGGGTATCAGCCGCGAGTTCGGCGAATACTGCAATGAATGGCTTGCCGCGGTGCAGAACCGTTTCGCGGTACTGCCCAGCCAGGGACTGAATTACGCGTACCACATCGATGCGTCGCTGTACGCCCGGTTTCTTCGAGGCATCGCCGAGGAATTCGGCGCGGTGCGCCGGGAAGGCAGGATCGAGTTTGTGGAACAGGATCCCGAAAGCGGGTTCATCACCGCGTTGCGCCTGCAGTCGGGCCAGGTGATCGAGGGCGACCTCTTCATTGACTGCACCGGTTTTCGAGGGATTCTGATCGAGCAGACGCTCAATGCAGGCTATAACGACTGGAAGCATTGGCTGCCCTGCGACAGCGCGGTTGCCGTACAGACCGAATCCGTTGAAGAGCCGATCCCCTACACTCGGTCGATCGCACGTGAAGCCGGTTGGCAGTGGCGCATCCCGTTGCAGCATCGGGTCGGAAACGGGGTCGTGTTCAGCGGCAGGCACTGGAGCGCGGACGAGGCCATTCAACATTTGCTTGACAATGTCGAAGGCAAGGTGCTCACCGAACCCAGGGTGATCCGCTTCAACGCCGGCCAGAGGCGCAGGCACTGGTACAAGAACTGTGTCGCCATGGGTTTGTCGTCCGGTTTCATCGAGCCGCTGGAGTCGACCAGCATCCACCTGATCCAGCGCAGCATCATTCGCCTGATGCAGATGTTCCCCTACGATGGCATTCGACAGCCGGACGTGGATGAGTTCAACAACCAGATGAAATTCGAGATCGACAATGTTCGCGATTTCATCATCCTGCACTACTACGTGACCAACAGGACGGATACGCGATTCTGGCGCCAGTGCCGGACCATGGACATTCCCGACTCCCTCAGGCATCGAATCGAACTGTTCAAGCAGGCCGGGCGCGTTTTCAAGGTACCGACCGAACTGTTCGGCGAGAATTCGTGGATCCAGGTGATGCTGGGCCAGGGATTGCTGCCTGAGCAATACCACCCGATCGTGAACATGATGAGCGATGAGGAACTGAACAGGTTCCTGACCGGCATTCACGGTTCAGTCGCGCAACGGGTCAGCCAGCTTCCCACGCATCAACGCTTCATTGACCACTATTGCAAGGTGTCGTCCGTCTGATTCTCCGGCGCGGCGCGCTCACGCTCTCACCGGGAACATGACTGACCGGTGCGTGTTGACTGTGAGCCTGACGTTTTGTTCCGATGGAATAAACATTGCTTGTCTGCACCCCGAGGCAGTAAGATGTAACCGCTTTCATTTCGATGAACTCAAACTTTTGACATTTTTTTGGCTGTTGAATCCGGTGCCCGTCTCAGGGTATCGGATTGCCGGTCGACGAGACTTTCCGGGCTGACGCAATGGCGACGATCTACGAAGTATCGAAATTGGTAGGGGTGTCCGTGGCGACGGTTTCCCGGGTCATCAACGGCAGTAGCCGCGTCAGCGAAAAGACTCGCGAGAAAGTGCTTACCGCCATGCGAACGCTGAACTACCGGCCCAACTCGATCGCCCAATCCCTGGCGTCCAATCGGTCCAACAGCGTGGGAATCCTCGTGCCGCAGGTTCACGGTCCCGTTTTCGCGTCGATGCTGAGCGAAGCAGAGGAAGAACTCAGGAACGCGGGCAAATTCACTATCTTCGCCACCGGCCTCAGCGATGAAGTCAAGGAGCAGGAGGCCATTCGGTTTCTCGTCAGCCGCAACTGCGATGCGCTGATCATGCATGTGGACGCGCTCACCGACGAGTTCATCAAGGAGCAGATGGACGATGCGCTTCCGTTCCTGATCATGAATCGTGTCGTGCCCGGCCTGGAAGACAAGTGCATCAGCCTCGACAACGAGCGGGGCGGTTTCGAGGCAACCAGGACGCTCCTGGAGATGGGACATCGCCGCATCGCCTACATTTCCGGCCCTCTTGCCTGGGTGGATGCCAGTGCGAGGCTGGAAGGGCACCGGCGGGCATTGGCGGCGTATGGCCAGGAATTCGACGAACGCCTGCTGGTGGAGAGCAACTTCAAGGAAGTCGGCGGCAGCGAAGCCATGTCGAAGCTCTTGCGGCGGGGCCGGCGCCGACCCTTTTCGGCCGTGGTGTGCGCCAATGACGAGATGGCCGCGGGCGCCATGGACGCAATTCGGGCCCGGGGCCTGTCCATCCCGGAAGATATATCGATCGTCGGGTTCGATAACGCCCCGTTGAGCCGCTACCTTTACCCGAAGCTCACGACGGTCAACTATCCGATCGCCGAAATGGGGCGGATGGCGGCGCGTTGGGTGCTGCGAAACGTTTACAAGGACAGCGAGGCTGAAATTCGTCATGTCTTCAGGCCCACGCTGGTGCCTCGTGGATCGGCGATCACCGCTGAAGGGAGTCGCGATGACGCGCCGGGGAACTGACCTCATGGACTCTGCACGCGCTCGACTGACACATCAATTGCTCTGGGGATTTCTCTTCATGAATGCACCATTTGCCGCTTTGGCCCAGGAAACGCCGTTGGCGGACGACCCGGTCGAGGCGAGAGTCGTTGAACTCGTCGGCCGGATGACGATCGAGGAAAAGATCGGCCAGATGGTCCAGACCCATTATCCGGGAGAAGTCTCGGAGGACATGCGCGGCGCCATCGAGGCTGGCCAGGTCGGCTCGCTGCTCAACGTGGTGGACGCGGACGTTGCAAACGAATTGCAGCGAATCGCCACGGAGGAAAGCCGTCTGGGTATCCCGCTGTTGCTGGCCCGGGACGTCATTCACGGATTCAGGACCGTGCTGCCCATCCCCCTGGGACAGGCGGCCACCTGGAACCCGGAACTGGTCGAGCGAGGGACGCGCACCGCGGCGCTGGAAGCGGCAAGCACCGGCGTCAACTGGGCTCTGGCCCCGATGATCGACATTTCCCGGGATCCCCGCTGGGGTCGCATCGCCGAGAGCTTTGGCGAGGATCCCTACCTGACGAGCCGACTTGCGGTCGCCATGGTCGAGGGCTTTCAGGGTGACGACCTGTCGGCGCCGGGGACCATTGCGGCCTGCGCGAAACACTTCGCGGGCTACGGCGCCAGCGAGGCGGGGCGGGACTACAACACCACCAACATTCCCGAGAATGAACTGCGCAACGTCTACCTGCCGCCGTTCAAGGCCGCGATCGACGCGGGTGTGGCGACACTGATGACGTCATTCAGCGATCTCGACGGCGTACCCGCCAGCGGCAACCGGTTCCTGATGCAGGGTGTGCTCCGCGACGAGTGGGACTTTGACGGTTTCGTGGTCAGCGACTGGGATTCCATCGACCAGCTCACGGACCACGGCTTCGCGGTCGACTTCCGCGACGCGGCGCTCAAGGCGGTCACCGCGGGGGTGAACATGGAGATGGTGAGCCGCACGTATGCGGATCACCTGGCGGAGCTTGTCGAACAGGGCGAGATCGGCATGGAACGCATCGATCAACTGGTCGGCGAAATCATCCGCATCAAGCTTCGTCTCGGACTGTTCGAGAATCCCTATACGGAACCCGGCGAGTTTCCCCAGCCCGGCAATGACGATCACCTCGCCGTGGCCCGCGAAGCGGCCCTGCAGAGCCTCGTATTGCTGCACAACGAGGACAACGCGCTACCGCTGGATGTCCGCGCGCTGGATTCGATCGCAGTCATCGGCCCCCTGTCGGACGATCCGTACGAGCAGTTGGGAACCTGGATATTCGATGGCGACCCGGGACTCAGCCAGACGCCGCTGCAGGCGATACGTGCGTTTGTGGGAGACCGGGCCGAGATCAACTACGTACGTGCGCTCGAAACCAGCCGCAGCCGTGACACCGGCGGCTTTGGCGAGGCTCTTGCGGCCGCCCGGGCGTCCGACGCCGTCGTCCTGTTCCTGGGCGAGGAGTCCATCCTTTCGGGCGAGGCCCATTCGCGCGCGGACATCGACCTGCCCGGCGCCCAGATCGAATTGGTGCGTGCCCTGCACGCGGCGGGCAAGCCTGTCATTGCCTTCATTCTTGCGGGCAGGCCATTGACCGTCGAGAACATCCTGGAAGATGTGGATGCGCTGGTCTTCGCCTGGCACCCGGGCACCATGGGCGGGCCGGCCATCGCCGATGTGTTGTTCGGCGTTGAATCGCCGTCGGGGAAACTGCCGGTGACGTTTCCCAGTGTCGTGGGACAGATCCCCATCTACTATGCCCACAAGAATACGGGCAAGCCGGCGACACCCGACACTTACGTGCATCTGGACGACCTGCCGGTGCGCGGCGCGCAGGCCGCCTTCGGCATGACATCCCACCATCTGGACGCAGGCTACACACCGCTGTTTCCCTTCGGATTCGGGCTCTCGTATGGGCGATTCACCTATTCCGGCATTGAATTGAGCCGGAGCACTCTGGGGATGAGCGATTCCCTGGCGGTCCAGGCGATCGTAACCAACAGCGGGGACATGGAGGCGGATGAAGTCGTACAACTCTACGTCCGCGATCTGGTAGGCGATGTCACCCGGCCCGTCAAGGAACTCAAGGGATTTCAGCGCATACGGTTACAGCCTGATGAAAGCCGCACCGTTTCCTTCGAGCTGCACCAGGCCGATCTCGCGTTCTACGGCCAGGACATGGAGTTGATGGTCGAGCCCGGCGAATTTCATGTCTGGGTCGGAGGCAGTTCCAGCGCCGATTTGCAGGCGACGTTTACGCTGGTCGACGACTAGCAACTCACGGCGAATGCACCACGAATGAAGGCTGACAACCGACGACCGAAGATCGAAGACACAAGATCGAAAATCGGAGATTGACAACGAGCGGCCACCCGCCGACCAACGACTGCCTGTTGAACCACTGCGGCATGCCTTAATGACAGGAAACCTTCGTTACATGGTGATGGTCGCGCTCATCGTGGCGCTGGGCGGCTTCCTCATGGGGTTCGACGCATCGGTGATCTCCGGCGTCGTGTCCTTCATCGGGCCGGAGTTCGACCTGACCCGGATCGAGCTCGGCTGGTCGGTGGCGTCGCTGACGCTGACGGCGACCCTGGCCATGATGGTGGCGGGCCCCCTCAGCGATCGGCTCGGCCGCAGGCCGGTGTTGAGGATCGCCGCCGCGCTGTTCGCCGTTTCCGCCGTGGCCTCGGCGATGGCGCCGGACTTCATCTCGCTGGTCGCCGCCCGGATGCTGGGCGGTCTGGGTGTCGGCGCGGCGCTGATCATCGCGCCGATGTACATCGCCGAGATCGCGCCGGCGAAGATTCGCGGCCGCATGGTGTCCTTCAACCAGCTCAACATCGTCATCGGCATTTCGGCCGCGTTCTTCAGCAACTACCTGATTCTGAGGCTGGGCGCGTCGGACCTGGGCTGGGCGCGGGCGCTCAACCTGGCGGACTGGAACTGGCGCTGGATGCTGGGCGTCGAGGCGATTCCGGCAATCGTCTACTTCGTCGCGCTGTTCGCGGTACCCGAAAGTCCCCGCTGGCTCGCGATGCATGGCAGGGACGAAGAGGCGCTCGAAATCATGGAGCGGGTCGGCGACGCCGAGCAGGCGCGCGCCGGCCTGAAGGCGGTGCGCGATTCGTTGGGCGCTGAAGCGAGCGCGGAGAAGGTCGCCTTCAGGGAGCTGTTTCAACCGGCGATGCGGCTGGTCCTGACCATCGGCCTGTCCGTGGCGATCTTGCAGCAGATCACCGGCATCAACTCCGTCTTCTTCTACGCGCCGATTATCTTCGAGCAGTCCGGGAT
>VYEH01000162.1 GCA_009843005.1 Pseudomonadota bacterium
CGCCTGGCGCCGCGATCTGCATGCCCATCCGGAACTGGCCTACCGGGAACATCGAACGGCGGGACTCGTTGCCGGGCGCCTTCGCGGATGGGGGATCGACGTCGACGAGGGACTGGCCGACACCGGTGTGGTGGGCACACTGTCCAGGGGCGAGGGACCGACGATCGGCCTGCGCGCGGACATGGATGCCCTGCCGATGGAAGAAACGAATACCTTCGCCCACCGCTCGCAACACCCCGGCCGAATGCACGCCTGCGGCCACGATGGCCACACCACGATGTTGCTGGGCGCGGCCCGCTACCTGGCCGGCCACGGCGATTTCTCCGGCACCGTGCGCTTCATCTTTCAGCCCGCCGAAGAAGCCGCGGGAGGCGCCAAGCGGATGTTGGACGATGGGTTGTTCACACGCTTTCCGGTGGATGCCGTCTTCGGCATGCACAACTGGCCCGGACTGGCGGCCGGGCAGTTCGCGACGCGGGCGGGGCCGTTGATGGCGTCCCTGGACACCTTCGACATCCGCATCGCGGGACACGGCGCCCACGGCGCCGCACCGCAGGAAGGCGTCGACCCGGTAGCGGCCGCCGCGCAGGTTGTCACGGCCGTGCAGACGATTGTCAGCCGCAACGTCGATCCGCTGAAAAGCGCGGTCATCAGCGTGACCCGGATTCACGGCGGCGATGCCGACAACGTCATCCCGCCGGAGGTCAGGCTCGGCGGCGGGATACGCAGCTTCGATCCAGACGTTCGGGCGCTGTTGTGCCGGCGTTTGGCGGAAGTGGTTGAAGGCGTCTGCGCGAGCCTTGGCGCGAGTGGCGCCGTGGAGTTCACCGCGCGCTATCCCGCGGTGATCAACGCGGCCGACAGCACATCGCTCGCCCTGAATACCGCGGCGGCTATCGTCGGTGACGCCAATGTGGACACCGAGACCGACCCCGTGATGGTCTCCGAGGATTTCGCCTACCTGCTCGAGGCCAGCACAGGCTGTTTCGTCTTCATAGGCAACGGCGGCGGCGATGGCGGCTGCATGATCCATAACCCCGGTTATGACTTCAACGATGACATCCTGACGCTCGGAGCCACCTACTGGGCACGCCTGGCGCAGGGTTTTCTCCGTTAGCAGTGCGAGCGGCGGCGGTGGCGAGCGGATGCGAAGGGAACCGGTGTTACTCCATGCAAGGCAGTAGGTTGAGCATTCACACGCCGATGCGTATGCTGCCGGGTCTTTCAGAAGCGGCTGGCGAGGTTGCTCGTGGCTGACAGCAGGCGAATTCTTTTCATCTTTCCCGGCCAGGGTTCCCAATATCCCGGCATGGGCTCCGACCTGGTGGAGGAGTTCAAGCCGGCCCGGGAGGTCTTTGCCCGGGCCAGCGAGGTGGCCGGGTACGACATGGAGGAACTGTGCTTCGAGGATCCGCACCAACGGCTGGACTTCACCCGTTACACGCAACCGGCGATACTCACACACGAAGTGGCCTGCCTCCAGTCGCTGTTGAGCCTGGTCCCCGACATCAGGCCCGCGATGGCGGCCGGGCACAGCCTGGGGGAATACACGGCGCTGGTCACGGGCGGGGCGCTGAGTTTCGAGGACGCGCTGCGGCTGGTCATCCGCCGCGCCGAACTGATGTACGAGCACGGCCAGGGCAGGATGCTGGCTACGGCGCTGGATCTCGGTCAGGCGCGAGCATTGGCCGACAGGCATTTCTGCGGCATCGGCGGTTGCAATCTGCCGGAGCAGACCGTCATCGCCGGCAGCGAGCGGGACCTCGACCGGCTGTCGGCGGACATGGCCGCCAAATTTCCGCGCAAGCGGGCCGTGCGCCTGAAGACCGCGGGCGCGTTCCATACCTATCTGATGGTGGACGCGGCGCAGCACTTCCGGGAAGTCCTCGAGGCGGTGAACTTCGAACCGCTCACCGCCGCCGTCTTTGCCAATTACACCGGCGAACTCCACGAATCCGATGAAAACTCCATACGATCACGCCTGTTCTTCCAGTTGTTCCACCCGGTCCGCTGGCGCGCGTGCATGGAAGCGGCGCTCGATGCGGGCGTGGATACCATCGTCGAATTCGGCGGCGGCATCGGACGGGGCGACGGGCCCCAGGGCAAGCGGCCCAACCTGGAATCCGTCGTCAAAAAAACGCTTCGGGCCCAGGGCCTGCAGGCGGAGTATTTCGGGGCAATCAACGTGGCCGGCATTCACGCGGCTGCCCAGGGGCTCCAGGCGCAGGCCACCTAATCGAGCGCAACCGAGGTTTTTGCCGCGGGCCTCCAATGGCCGACAGGTGAGCCGGCGCGCCGGCCCCGTCGAAAAAGACCGAGCAGATAATGACACCAGCAAGTCAGAAAGCCACCAATGTCACCTGGCAGGAAGGCCTGGTATCGAGGCAAGACCGCTACCAGATCCTGCGCCAGAAAGGCGCGACGATCTGGTTTACCGGCCTTTCGGGCAGCGGCAAGAGCACCATCGCCATCGCCCTGGAGCGCGCGCTGTTCAGGCGGGGCAAATTATCGTACCGCCTCGACGGCGACAACGTGCGCTTGGGCATCAACAAGAACCTCGGATTCTCGGAGGCCGACCGCACCGAGAACATTCGCCGCATCGGAGAGGTCGCGAAACTCTTTGGCGACGCCGGCACGATTTCGCTGTCCGCCTTCATCAGCCCCTACGCGGCCGACCGGGACGAAGTTCGCCGGTTGCACGAGGACGCCGACCTGCGGTTTGTATTCGGCCTTGGTGCCAGCCCGCCGACCGAGGCCGAACGCCGGGATCCAAAAGGGCTGTACAAGCGAGCCCGCGCAGGCGAGATCAGGAACTTCACGGGAATCGACGATCCCTACGAGGCGCCCGCCAACCCGGAAATTCACCTCAGGACGGACCGACTCACCGTCAAAGAAGAGGTGTCGGCCATCATCGGGTACCTGGAGCGACACGGGATTATCGAATCCGGCCAGCCCGACGAATCTCCCAGCCGGGCGGGTGGTAGCGTCTCGGCGGAAAGGGCTGAGCGCGGTGGCTCGGCGGGAGATGCTGAGCGCAGCGCAGACCTGGGCGATTCGGAACGCCGCGCCGCGACCGGGGACGCCGGGTGATCAAGCCCCATGGGGCCAATGCCCTGAACCCTCGGTATGTTGCCGACGGAAGCTATCGGGCCGCATTGATCGAGAAGGCGGAATTATTGCCGTCCCTTGTCCTCAACTCGGCAGCCGCCGCCAACGCCGTCATGTTGGGCGGCGGTTACTTCACTCCGCTCGATGGCTTCATGGACCTGAACGACGCCTTGAGCATCGCCGAATCCATGCAGACCGACGACGGGCTCTTCTGGCCCGTGCCAATCCTGAATCTGTGCGCTGACGTGAGCGGCATCGGCGGGGCACGGCGGATCGCCCTCCGCGACCCGAACGTGCCCGGCGAACCGGTACTCGCGGTGATGGAGGTGACAAGAATCGAAGCCATCGGCAGAGATCAACTGGATACCATGATCCAGGCAGTTTTCGGCACAACCGACGACGGCCACCCGGGCGTCGCCGAGTTCCGCAGTCTCGGCCGCTACTGCGTATCGGGGCCGATCGATGTCCTCAATTTCAGTTACTTCGAGCGGGATTTCCCGGATACTTTTCGGACGGCAGCTGATATTCGCGCCGAGATCGGCCGGCTGGGCTGGGAAACGTCGGTGGCGTTTCAGACCCGCAACCCCATGCACTTGGCGCACGAAACGCTGTGCCGGATGGCCATGGAGCGTCTGGACGCCGATGGTCTCGTCATCCACATGTTGCTGGGCAAGCTCAAACCGGGGGACATTCCGGGCGAGATTCGCGATGCCTGCATCCGCAAGATGGTGCAACTTGCCTTCCCGGCCGATACCGTGATGGTGACGGGCTACGGCTTCGACATGCTCTATGCGGGTCCGCGCGAGGCGCTGCTGCATGCCCTGTTCCGCCAGAACATGGGCGTCACGCATCTCATCGTGGGGCGCGATCATGCAGGCGTCGGCGATTACTACGGACCGTTCGACGCCCAGGCCATCTTCAATGAGATTCCTTCGGATGCGCTGGAAATCGATATTTTTCCCGCCGATCACGCAGCCTGGTCGAAGAAACTCGCGCAGGTCGTCAT
>VYEH01000364.1:0-2439 GCA_009843005.1 Pseudomonadota bacterium
CACGCATCTTGAGGCGGGACAGATCGAGTACGCGATGGTGTTGCCGGGGCCGACGTTCGCCTCGGCGCGGCCGAACATGGACGTGACCGTGGCGGGTTCTTCGGGGGAGGTGACGCTGCCGAGGCGCAGCGACAGGCTGCCGGCCGCCGCCGCCGGCATGGATCCCACCGGTACGTTCAACACCCCGACAAAGATGCGGCAGGCGCCGCCTTCCGCCACGCACCACGCACCGCGGTGCGAGTCCTGCACGTTCGTGGCGTCGGACCAGAAAGAGATCCAGCTGGTCTCGTTTTCGCTTTCTTCGGGTGGCCCCAGCCAACGGTCCGCGGTCCCGTCAAAGGAGGTGTTCTCCAGGCGACGTTCCCAACCCCGGCCGCCGCGCAACGCCTTCACGACGGGGGCGATATCGGACAGTCCCATTTCGTCGCTGTAAAAGTGAATCGCGCCGATGAACGACTCGAACCCCAGAACGGCCTCGGCGCCGGGTTGCGCGCCGTCGGACGAGACGTTGACGAACAGCCCCACGCGCAGCGTCTCGTCGCGTTCCACCTCCATCTGTACCGCGGGCAACTCGTTGCCCTCCGCGTCCAGGCGCCTCAGTTCGGGCGTGAACGTCCAGGTGGCCGCCGTGGCGGGGACCTGGATCCCGACCATGCCGATCGCCAGGAGAGCTGTCGCCAGGGTGGAGGCTAGAGGAGCCCTCAAGCGGAACGTTCCAATCTTCTGGTTCACTGGCTGAAGTCCTCGCGCAGCTGGTTCGCCCGGCGCAACATCGCCTTCAGATCCTCGTCCGTCGGATCGGCCTTGCCCGCAAACGGACCCAGTAACTGGCTTCTGAACCGGGCCGTGCCGCCGGTCTCACCGTTGCCCAACACGCCCGCAAAGGCATAGGCATAGTACATCACTCTGGCATCGGCCCCGTCGATCATGCCGTCCTCGTTGATGTCGCCGCCTTCATTGACACCCGCCTCGCGCCAGGCGTTGGCCTTGCGAAGCATCTCCTTCAGGACCTCGTCGCTCGGATCGGTCCGGCCCGAATACCCCGCCAGGAACCGTTGCCTGGAGTCCGCCGTACCGCCGCTCTCGCCGTCGCCAACGAGGCTGGCGTAGCTGTAGGCGTACAACATGATCAGCGCATCGTTGCGGTCCAGCACCCCGTCGCCGTTGACATCGGGATCGCCCGATCTCGGCGTGGCAGAGACTTCCCCGGAGGGTGGGCCGTCATCGACATTCTCCCGGGTCGCAATCACCCGCACGGTGTACTCCGTGCCGGCAGTCAAACCGGTGATTGTGTCGCTCTCTGTGTCGCCGTCGGTGATCTCAGCCTGGCGGGACTCGTCGTAGACTTCCTCACCCGATTTCCACTGCACCTTGTAACCGTCAGCGTCTTCCACCGCGGTCCACGACACGTGCAGCTCGTTCATCCGCGAACGGATCTCAACCCCCGTGACCTGATCCAGGGGCGGAGGCTGCGGTGTAGCCGTCACCGCTTCGGACGGTGGACCGTCCTCGGCATGCGCCCGGGTCGCAATGATGCGCACCGCGTACTCGGTACCCGCGGTGAGTCCGGTTATCGTGTGGCTCACCGTGTCGCCGCCGGCGATCACGGCCTGGCGTGCTTCGTCGTACTCCTCCACGCCAGACTTCCACTGAACCGTGTAACCATCCGCATCGGCCACCTCGGTCCACGACAGCGTCAACTGCTCCGCATCCTCCATCACTACAAGCCCCGCGACCTGTCCCGGGGGCGTGGCCCCTGGGGTGCCGGTGACGTCCTCCGACGGCGGTCCGTCGTCGACGTTCTCCTTCGTGGCAATCACCCGCACTGTGTAGACCGTGCCGGCGGTTAATTCCGTGATGGTGTGGCTCACCGTGTCGCCGCCTTCGATCATCGCCTGGCGCGCCTCCTCGTACTCCGCCCCGGCCGACTTCCATTGGACTTTGTAGCCATGTGCTTCGGCCACCGCGGTCCAGGAAACTTCCAGCAAATCTATGCCCGCCGTAAGTACCACGCCCGTTACCTGCGGCAGAGGCGGCGCCAGCTCCGACAGCTTGATCTCCACGGGGAGCGTTGCGTCCTTCTCCAGCACATAGCCGAGGTGATTTCCAGGCAGGGCCGGCAGCGCCCCGATATCCACGGTTGCGGAATCACTCTCTGCGGCAATTTTCGTCGCTCCCAACGACACGCTTTCCGCTGCGCCGGCAGGAATGGTGATGGAGTCGGCGGCGCCCTCGATCTCACCGCCCCCGCTGACGCTTAATGGAAGCTCAAGTGCAAATGGGGCTCCAGCTGGGGCAATCGCCTTGAACCGGTATTCATCGACTTTCTCCAATGAAACGGAGAGAGGCAAGGGATCGACCGCGTTACCCGTCAAATTGACTTCGAGGAGATTGCTCAGGCCAACGAACAATCCGTCCGGCAGCGCGGTCATTTGATTG
>VYEH01000364.1:2449-4090 GCA_009843005.1 Pseudomonadota bacterium
ATTGTAGCCGAGCCGGAGCCGTTGAAGCGCCGGAAGCCCGGAAAACAGGTTCGGGGGGAGACTCGTCAACGCGTTGTTGTTCAGATTGAGGTCCTGCAGCGCGGATAAGCCGGAAAATACTCCCGGAGGAAGACTCGTCAATGAATTGTTCCCCAGCCACAGGGTCTGTAGCTCGGATAAACCGGAAAATAAGTCTGGGGGAAGGTTCGTCAAATCATTGTCGTATAGCGTAAGGCTCTCAAGCGAGGGCAGCCCCGAAAACAGTTCCGGAGGCAGGCTTGTGAACTCATTATTGTTCAGCCAAAGTACCCGAAGCCCGGACAAGCCGGAAAACGCGTTCGCATGAACATCAGGTAACTCGTTGCCAGCAAGATAGAGAGTTACCAGCGAGGACAGACCCGAAAAGGCGTTCGGAGGCAAACTGGAAATCCGGTTGTCGAAAAGCCAAAGGTCTTCCAGCCGCGACAGCCCGGAAAATACCCCGTCAGGCAGGTGCCTCAACCGGTTGCCGCCCAGGTGAACCTGGCGAAGCGCGGAAAGCCCGGAAAATACGTTGTCCGGCAGACTCTCCAATCGATTGTTCCATAGCCCGAGGTTCTCTAGCGAGGACAGCCCCGAGAAAACGTCCGCCGGCAGCACGGAAAGTTGGTTGTCGTACAGGTAAAGCGTATCCAGTGCGGACAGACCTGCGAAATCGCCTGATTTCAAGGACGAGATTTCCCGGCCGTTCAGGTCAAGTGCAGTAATTTCCGCCAGCTGCATGTTGCTCAGATAGCCACATGAGTCAATGTCCGACACGGCCGCCATAATTGCGGCGAGCACCACTTCGGTACGGTCACAATTGCTGTCCTCGCGCGTCAGGACGATGGTGTAGATTCGTGTCGAATCTCCATTTTCAGCGGTGACCTCGACTTTGATGACGTTCTCGCCTTCATCCAGTTTCACCTGGTGGCCATGCGCATTTGCATCCGCGTCCGGAAGCGCAGCATCGCTGTCGTCGCGAAACGCCGCCGCTGCACTCGCATTGCTCGTGGCCAGAGTCACCGTGGTCGATGTCACGGCATGGGCAACGGACGCCGCGTAGCGGGTTGTCTCCGGATCGAAGGCCGGGGCAAGCGTTCCCTCTCTCAATGAAAGGCCGCTCAGCGCCGCGTCCGCAGGGTCGATTGACGGGAGGACCGAAAGCGGCAGGGCGCTGTCTTTCTCAAATACGTAGCCGGAGTGCGCGTCGGGCAGTTCGGGCGGGGTACCGATATCCACCGTGACCCTTTGCAGCCAGCCGGTGGCGCGCGCAACGGTCAGGGCCGCACTTTCCATGGCCCCTGCCGGAATGGTGGCGGCGCCAGCGTTCGGCTCGATCGTTCCACCTTCGATTGTGAGTGGAATGGAAAGCGCGAACGGAGCGCCGCTCGGCGCAACGGCCTTGAACCGGTCGTCTCCGTCCTTCGCGAGGGTCAGCCCAAGCGGCAACGGATCAACGCGGTTGCGGCCGAGCGAAAGGGTTTCGAGTGACGTCAATCCAGAGAAAATACCCTCCGGCAGACGGCTTAACTGATTTCGCTCAAGATCGAGTACCTTGAGCGCGTTCAGTCCGGCGAAAATCCCGGGCGGCAGGCTGTCCAATCGGTTCCCGTACAAGCC
>VYEH01000223.1:0-3727 GCA_009843005.1 Pseudomonadota bacterium
ATGACCGTCAGGTCTTCATAACTGGACTGCGCGGCCATGAGCGCGTCAAGGCCAAGAAGCGTGAGACCGGAAACCATGGCACGCCGCGCCCAACCTCCTTCGGTCTTGTAACGGTCGAATCGCTCGATCAGCAAGACATCCCTGTCCATTGCGCGAACGAGCGTCACTGGCGCAACGTCCAGTCCGGCAATCGCGGCAAGCCGCATGGCGACGTATTCGGCCTTGACGACATTGTATGTATCGCCGGATGAAGAAAACTTCGCGACATACTTCCTGGCGCCGTCTGCGATGAGCGCCTTGGGCCGTGCGCCACCGATTGCGGTTCCATGTTGGAGAGCATCGGCCAGCACCGGTTCCAGCGGGATACCCTGCTCGACCATTTCCGCCGCGCGTACAAGCGTATCCAGTGAAGCCGTCTCGCTCTGTCGCGCCTGGTAATCCATGGGCGAATCCTGAAAATCCAGCGCGCCGGTCCGGTCGGAACCGGAGTGCAGGAGAAATGTCAGTTCACCGAGATCCTGCATGGCATTGTCTGCCGCCTGCCCGGTTGCGCCGGTCAGCCGATTGATGATGACGCGCCTGCCCCAGGCGTCCGGCGCGGCATCCCGCAGCGCATTGGCGTACCTGAGGGGAGGTTCCGGCGTGATCGAGCCGCTCCTTAACGGCAGCTCGGGCTCATACAACGAAATGGCATGGTCGAGGGCGAGATAGGACCTTCCATAGTAGAAGTCCATCGACTCCCCTCGATCCACGATCTGTCCCGCGACCACCGGGTCCGTTTCACCCGGCAACCACACCCAGACGTACGAACCGGTCTTCTGCGAAAATTTGGCTGCAGGTTCAGAAGTCATCATGAACCGCGGAGGGTGATGAGCGAATGGACTTCGGCAACAAGGCAAGCTTGTCGCTCGTCCGCTCGAGATGGGGCGCGAGACGCATCCGGTCCGGAACAAACAACGGCACGCCCACGATGACGGCCGCCTCGAATACGAGACCGATATTGACGGTAGGATCACCGCGCTCGATCTTCTGAAGCGTGCTGCGAGCGATTCCCACCCGTGCGGCGAGGTCTTTCTCGGGCATCCGCCTCGACTTGCGGCCCAGCTTGATCCGGGCGCCCAGCAGCGCGAGCGCTTCGCGGGTCAGGCGACTGTAGCTTCTCGATGTATTCATTACAAACTAAAATGACCGTATATAAAGTCATATAAGCATTTTATGACCGCATATTCAATCATTTCACATAAGTTCGAAGTATGCTGCGACCAGTACCCGCCCGTGTCTCGATCTACTGCAGCGGACCATCCCGATGCGCAACCCGCGCCAGCGCCCAGGCATGAATTTCGCCAGCGCCCGCCTCGCGCAATGAGGTCGCAAAGGCATTGACCGTAGCCCCGGTGGTGATGACGTCATCGACGATGGCGACATTCAGGCCCTTCAGATTTCGGCGGATACTGAACGCGTCGCGCATGTTCCGGTACCTCTCGTGAGCGGCCAGCAGGGATTGCGGCTGGGTGTTTGCGTGGCGGTGGATACCGCGAATGATCAGCGGCAACCCGGTAGCCGCCGCCACGGGGCGTGCGATCTCGAAGGCCTGATTGAATCCGCGCTCGATCAGGCGCCTGCGGTGCAGCGGCACGGGCACCAGCGCGTCTACCCCAGCCGCCAGGCCACGACTTTCCAGAACTTCACCCAGCAAGAGTCCCAGCGCCCGCCCCATGGTTCTTGAGGGCCGGAATTTCATCGCCTGTATGTGCGTGTCCAACGGGGATTCGTACGTAAATGGCGCCACCACGTGCTGAATGCGCCAGCCCTGCTCCGGACGAGGGCACCTGCTCACCGGCCGCTCCAGTCCGCAACCTTCGCATGGGTCCCCAACCCGGCCGACCAGCGACCGGCAGTCCGCGCACAGACCCGCTTCAGCCGGCCCGCGACAGCCCTGGCAAAGCTCCGGCAACAAGCTTGCCAACAGGTGCTGACTGAACTTCCCGCCGATATTCAGTTGACAGACTCCGGTTTCCGTTCCAATACTCCGGCCTGAATATCGTTGACAGCACCGCAGGGAACCAGTCCCAAATGTACGCAGAATCAACAGAAATCGAGCTCCGGACCGACTGGAGGCTGGACGAAGTCGCGTCCCTGTACGAAATGCCGTTCAACGACCTGCTTTACGAGGCACAGCGGGTCCACAGGCAACACTTCGATCCCAACGCCGTGCAGATCTCCACGCTGCTGTCCATCAAGACCGGCGCCTGCCCGGAAGACTGTGCCTACTGTCCTCAAAGCATTCGCTACAACACCGGGCTTCCCACCGAAGACCTCATGAGCGTGGTGGAAGTGACCAAGGCGGCTGCCCGGGCCAGGGCGGCCGGGGCAACCCGCTTCTGCATGGGCGCCGCGTACAGGGGCCCGAAGGACGCGCAGGTAGAGCAGATCTCCGCGATGATAAAGGCCGTGGGGGAGATGGGCATGGAGACGTGTGCGACCCTGGGGCTGCTGACCGAACCCCAGGCGCGGACGCTGGCCGAAGCCGGGCTCGACTACTACAACCACAACCTGGATACGTCCGAGGCGTTCTACGGCAACATCATCACCACGCGGACCTTCGCCGACCGGCTACGCACGCTGGAACATGTGCGCACCGCGGGGATCAGGGTCTGCTGCGGCGGAATTCTGGGCATGGGAGAAGCGCGGGAAGACCGCATCGCTCTGCTGCACAGCCTCGCTACCCTGGACCCTCAGCCCGAAAGCGTGCCCATCAACCAACTGGTCCGGGTTCCGGGGACTCCGCTGGCCGACGCCGACGACCTGGACGGGCTCGAGTTCGTGCGCACGGTGGCGTCAGCGCGCATCCTCATGCCGCGAGCCCACGTGCGCCTGTCCGCCGGGCGCACCGGGTTCAGCGACGAACTGCAGGCGCTGTGCTTCGCCGCCGGCGCCAACTCGATCTTCTACGGCGACACGCTGCTGACCACGGAAAACCCGGATGAGGCAACCGACCGCACACTGTTCAGGAAACTGGGGTTGAAGCCCGAACTACCGGCATTGAAACCCGGGCAACCGAGCTTGAAGGTTGAGCGCCCGGGGGTTGATCCCGAACAACCGGCGGCGCCGAACTGACCGTCCGCCGGTTTGCCCAGCGATGCAAACCGCGTTTGGACTGCCCGACCGCCGCGCCGCGCTGATTCGGCTGCGGCGGGCCAGCGCCACCTTCGACGAAGCCGACGCGGTTCACGCAGAAGCGCGCGCGCGGCTGCTCGCGCGGCTGCCGCTGTTCAAACTGGACCCGCGGCGAATCGTCGATCTGGGCGCCGCCACCGGCAAGGCAGTCCCGGAACTGGCGGCAATCTATCCCGACGCGTCGGTTCTCGCCCTGGACCTATGCTGGCACATGGCCGCCCGGACGCTGGCACGATGCCGACGGCTCGAACGGGCGGCGACCGTCACCGGCGACGCCGAATGCCTGCCGCTGAGGGACGGCAGCATCGATTTGATCTTCGCCAACCTGCTGTTGCCGTGGTGCGATCCTGGCGAGGTATTCCGCGAAGCTGCCCGCGTGCTGAGTGACGGCGGGTTGCTGCTGTTTACCACTGCGGGACCCGACACCCTGGGAGAGGTTCGCGAGGCATGGTCCGAAGTGGACGACGGGCTGCATGTGCACGTCTTCGTGGACATGCACGATCTCGGCGACCTGGCGAACCGCTCCGGACTGGCGGAACCCGTGCTGGAC
>VYEH01000223.1:3737-4090 GCA_009843005.1 Pseudomonadota bacterium
CTGCGCGCCTGCGGCGCCACCAACGTGGCCCATGGCCGCCGTTCGCAATTGACCGGTCGCTCACGCTGGACCGCCTTCCGGAAGCAACTCGAATCGCAGCGAACCGGGGCGGGCTTGTCGATCAGCGTGGAATTGATCTTCGGCCAGGTCTGGGGGAGCAGCAGGACCGCTACACGGAGCGGTGGGAATCAGGTTGGCATACCGGTCGATGAAGTGACGCGCCGACTCCGTAATCGCCGCTCCACGGGCGACGAAAACCCGCCCGACTGACTGCTATAATTCCCCGCCCTGTTCATGGCGCGTCCTGGACGCCCCACCCCGGAGCGCCGTCTCCGGCAATCCATGATCCGGCC
>VYEH01000230.1 GCA_009843005.1 Pseudomonadota bacterium
ACCGGCATACGGGCCGGATCCACACCTCGTACCATCAGGCCGTGGCAGCCACCGGGCGGTTGTCGTCCGCGGACCCCAACCTCCAGAACATCCCTGTGCGCACCCCGGAGGGGCGCAGGATCCGCCAGGCCTTCGTCGCGCCGGAAGGTTACCGGCTGCTCGCGGCGGACTACTCCCAGATCGAGTTGCGCATCATGGCTCACCTGTCCGGCGACGAAGGATTGCTGGGCGCGTTTGCCCGCGACGAGGACATTCACAGCGCCACGGCGGCGGAAGTTTTCGAAGTCGCCGGCGATGGTGTCTCGGCGGATCAGAGGCGCGCGGCGAAAGCCATCAACTTCGGCCTGATCTACGGGATGTCGGCCTTCGGCCTCGCCCGACAACTGAAGATCGAACGTAACGCCGCCCAGCAGTACGTGGACCTCTACTTCGCCCGTTATCCCGGCGTGAAGCGTTACATGGACGAAACGCGGCAGCGCGCCCGGGAGGAGCAGTTCGTATCGACCGTGTTCGGGCGGCGTTTGTACCTGCCGGAGATCAACTCGCGCAACTTCCAGCGCCGCCAGTATGCGGAGCGTAGCGCGATCAACGCGCCCATGCAGGGAACGGCGGCGGACATCATCAAGCGGGCCATGATCATGGTGGACCGCTGGATCGAAGAGAGCGGCGCCGACGCCAGACTGATCATGCAGGTCCACGACGAACTGGTGCTGGAAGTCGCAGAGGATGCCGCCGCAATCCTGGCCGCAGAAGTGGAGCGGATCATGAAGTCTGCCGCCTCGCTCAAGGTACCGCTCAAGGTCGACTGGGACCTCGGCGACAACTGGGACGAGGCGCACTGACAACGGGTCGCCCTTCCCGCGTTGCGCCCGCTGCAACTCGTTTCTGCCTGCCCGCAATGCCCTGGGCACGCCGCGAATCAATTGCTGCGCGGGGACGGGAACTTTTCGGAGAGCGGACGGACAAATACTCTACTTAAGCGTGCCCGCCCGCTATCCTCCCTTAGCGGGCAGTGCCCGGTACCCCTGCCGGGCAAACCTGCCCCGGGTGTGACAACAGAGTTCGCGCCCGGGGATTTTTTTATGCGGTGGAATCGCTCCACAACCAACCTGTAAGGTGCCGTCTCGCTTCGTCGACACCCAGCCGCTTGGGGGCGGAGAACAGAAGCGCATCCACCGCGTCCGGCAGTTCTCCCGAGAGTTTCAGGTGGCGGGATCGGGACGCGCCGCGGCTGAGCTTGTCGGCCTTGGTCAGTAGCACGGCAGCCGGAACGTCCGAGTTTCGCGCCCAGTCCAGCATGACCCAATCCAGTTCCCTGAGGCCGCGGCGGATGTCCACAGTGACCAGAAGTCCAACCAGGGATTGGCGGCGCCGGAAATAGGCCTCCAGAAGGTGGCGCCAGTGCGTGCGCATCGAATCGGGTACCTTGGCATAGCCGTATCCCGGCAGATCGACCAGGCGCCGGTCTTCTCCAACCTGAAAGAAATTGATAAGTTGCGTCCGGCCGGGAGTCTTTCCCGTTCGCGCCAGGCCGCGCCTGCCAACCAGGGCGTTGATTGCTGTTGACTTGCCCGACTTGGAGCGTCCGGCTACCGCGACTTCGCGTCCCGAATCGGCCGGAAACTGCTTCGGGTCGCCCGCACTGGTCAGGAAACTGGCGTTCAGGGAAACGGACATCTGAATGGCGGTCGCTCCATCGTCGCGGGGATGATCGTGTTGGGGAAATGATCGTTGGTGAGGAATTTCGGCTAGTGTACAATCTGCGGCCGCTTCAGAGGCGAAGATCCAGCACCGTGACAGACGCATTCCGGTCACTCTCCAATGCTCGCAGCGACGTTTTCAAGGCTATGGCGGCCGTCGCCGCGGCATGGCTGTGCGCCCAGTCGAGCCTGGCCCAGGAGTTGATCGGTTCCGTCGCCGACGGGCAGGCCAAGTCCGCCGAGTGCGCCGCCTGTCACGGCGTGGACGGTAACAGCATCACTGCCGAGTGGCCGAGTCTTGCCGGCCAGCACGCGGCCTACACGGTGAGGCAACTGCGCGCCTACCAGACCGGCGAGCGGGACGACGTGCTCATGACCAACTTTGCGGTGGAGTTGGGCGAACAGGACATGCTCGACCTGGCCGCGTACTACGAGGCCCAGACCATCATCCCGGGCGGTGCGGACCCGGAACTGGTTTCCCTCGGCGAGAGCATCTACCGAAGCGGTGTCGCCGAGCGGGGCGTGGTTGCGTGCATCGCCTGTCATGGCCCGTCCGGCAGGGGCAACCCGCTGGCGGCGTACCCCATGCTTCAGGGCCAGCATGCCACCTATACGGCGAACACCCTCAGGGCATACGCTGCGGGTACTCGCCGGTCGGATGCCACGTCGAACCAGATGATGCGTACAATAACGGCATTGTTGCTGGAAGATGAGCTTCTGGCCGTATCGAGTTATGTGCAGGGCTTGCGGTGAATATCAGTTGCCGAAGGAGTCAAATGTGTTCAACAGAAAACGTATGAGCCGGTCCGTCGGGTCAGTACTGGTCGTTTCGCTTGCGTTGATCGGCGGGCAGGCGCTGGCCCAGAGCGAGGGAGCGATCACATCGGAGCGGTTCGAACTCGGCAGGCACTACGACCGCCTGTCGCCCACGCAGCCCACCAGTTCCGGCCCGGATCAGATCGAGGTGGCGGAGATCTTCTGGTATGGCTGCCAGTTTTGCTACACGTTCGATCCTTATCTTGAGAGCTGGAAGGGGGATCTTGCGGCCGACGTGAGTTTCGTGCGTATTCCCGCTGTCTGGAACCCGCTGCTGCAACTGCATGCCCGTGCGTTCTATGCGGCGGAAGTTCTCGGCATCGTCGACGAGATTCATACGCCGATCTTTCGGGAGATCCACGTGAACGGCAATCCGCTCAACAGCGAGCAGGCGTTGCAAACGTTCTTCGGGCAGTTCGGGGTCAGCGCAGAGGAGTTCACCGGGGCGTTCAATTCCTTCGCCGTGCACACGCGGTTGCAGCGCGCTGACGAACTGTCCCGGCGCTACCGGATTTCCAGCGTGCCGACGGTGATCGTCAACGGCAAGTATTCTGCTTCCGCCTCCTCGGCGGGGGACTATCCCACGCTCATGGAGCTGATCGACGAGTTGGTGGTTTCGGAGCGCGCTGGCGAGTAGGGTGAGTTTCCGTCGCGAGGGTGTGCGCGCACAGCCCTCGTGAGCTAAAGTTTCCGTCGCGCGGTTGCGCGCACGCAGCTCTTGTGGGTTCAGGTTCCCGTCGCGCGGGTGCGTGCACACAACCTTTGTGAGTGCAGGTTCCCGTCGCGCGGGTGTGTGTGCACAGTCCTCGTGAGCTAAAGCTTACCCCGCCATCCCTGGCGGGGTAAGCATCGAGGGCTCCTCGCTAATGGCCATCCGTGGCCCGCTCGTCGCCCATGACGCTCACGAGGACTGTGCACACACACCCGCGCGACTACCTTGGTGGTAATCGAATGGGAGGACTTTCTTGAGCCGATTTATTCTCGTGGTGGTGCTGATGTTTGCTGGTTCAGGGGCGCGGGCCGAGTGGGAGGGAAACGCGGATCTCGGCGTTTCCTTTGCGACGGGCAACACGGAGTCGCTGGATACGGACGTGGCGCTTGATGCGATCTGGACCGGCGAGCGCTTCACTCACGAGTTCGACCTTACCGCCTACCGTTCCGATATCTTTGCCGATCTGGGCGGACCCTGGCTTCGTGCCCAGAACGTCGTCGATGCCGACTATGCCATGCGCTTCAGGCGCCGCGGGTCGCGCTGGTACGGAACCCTCAATGCCGACGCCTACTATGATCTCGGGCTTGACTGGCGGTTCACTGGAAGCGTTGGCGGGGGCTTGCAACTCGTTGACTCCGAACGCCATACCCTCATAGCCGAAATTGGCGTCGGCCAGACTGTGCAGCGGGCTGCCGACGCGGCGTTCGAGTTCGGTGAAACTGCCTGGCGCTGGTCGCTGGAAGGACAGTGGTGGCTGATTCCCGAACGGCTGGAATTTTCCGCCGGCGTCCGTTGGATGCACATAGACGGGCACGGCGAGATCTACGACGGGGAGACTGTCCTGCGCCTGGTCGTACTC
>VYEH01000421.1:0-1558 GCA_009843005.1 Pseudomonadota bacterium
CCCTCACCCGACCCGCGCACCGAGTTCTTTCCTGACCGAACCAGGAACATCATTGCCACCAATCGCTCCCCCGACATCCCCTTCGACCAGTCGATCAACCCCTACAAGGGCTGCGAGCACGGCTGCATCTACTGCTATGCGCGACCAACCCATGCGTATCTCGATCTGTCGCCCGGACTGGACTTCGAGACGAAGATTTTCTTCAAGACCGAGCCCGTGGAGCGGCTCCGGAAAGCCTTTGAAGCACCGGGATACGAATGCAGGACCCTGGCCATCGGCACCAATACAGATCCGTATCAGCCCGGAGAAAAGATCCACCGCGTAACCCGCCGACTGTTGGAAACGCTGCTGGAATTCCGGCACCCGGTGAGCATCACCACCAAGGGCAAGCTCATCCTGCGAGACCTGGATCTCCTGCGTGAACTGGCCGACTACGACCTGGTCAGCGTAGCCGCCAGCATTACGACGCTGGATGACCGGTTGAAGGCCCGGCTCGAACCTCGCACTGCTTCGCCGCGCGCCCGTTTGCGGATGGTGCGCGAACTGGCCGGCGCCGGCATACCGGTGAGCGTGATGATGGCGCCGGTGATTCCCTTCATCAACGACAACGAGATCGAAGATGTCGTCGCCCGCTCGGTGGACGCCGGGGCGGCTACGGTGAACTACATCATGCTGCGGCTGCCGTTCGAGGTGAAGGAGCTGTTCGCCGAATGGCTCGCGGAGCACTATCCGCTCAAGGCCGAGCACGTGATGAACCGGATTCGGGACCTTCACGGCGGCAAGCCCTACCGGGCCGGATGGGGAACGCGAATGCGCGGCCGGGGCCCTTACGCAGAGTTGATTGCGAAACGATTCAAGCTCGCCCGGGTCAGGCACGGCCTGGACGGCTCCAGGCTGCCTGCGCTCAGCACCGACCTGTTCCGTCGCCCGATCCAGCAGGAATCGCTATTCGAATAGTCGAATTCGGCCGGGCGCCGTCGACGCGTAAATGCACGCCTGTCGTGACGAGAATTCGGTACGGTGCAAGACCGTATACCGAACGGGCACGAAGTATTCAAGGGTTGCGCCCTATAATTCAGCCATGCGCTGACATGGAGCGGTAATGGGAAGAAACAAAACGGGCGGCCTGGCCGGCGTCATCGCTGGCCGGACCGACATCTGTACTGTCGGCAAGGAGGGCGCGGGCCTCACCTACCGGGGTTACGACATTTACGATCTGGCGGACAACGCCTGTTTTGAGGAAGTTGCCCACCTGCTGCACCATGACCACCTGCCCAACGCGGGCGAACTGGCTGCTTACCGGGACAAGCTCAAGTCGCTGCGCGCGCTGCCAAGCGTGCTCAGACAGGCATTGGAATCCATCCCCACCGACACACATCCCATGGATGTGCTGCGCACGGGCTGCTCGGTTCTGGGCAACCTGGAACCGGAAACGGACTTCGCGCAGCAACGCGACGCCGCCGACCGGCTGCTCGCCGCCTTCCAGTCCATGCTGCTGTACTGGCACCGGTTTCACGCCGACGGGAGGCGCATCGAGACCTCCACCGACGACGACAGC
>VYEH01000421.1:1568-4014 GCA_009843005.1 Pseudomonadota bacterium
ACGACAGCGTCGCGGGCCACTTCCTGCACCTGCTGCACGATGCCCCGCCCAGCGAATTGCACCGGAGAACGCTCGACACCTCGCTGATCCTTTACGCCGAGCACGAGTTCAACGCCTCGACCTTCACCGCCAGGGTGATCGCCGCTACGTTGTCGGACTTTCACTCCGCCATCGCCGGCGCCATCGGCGCGTTGCGCGGGCCGCTGCACGGCGGGGCCAACGAGGCGGCGATGGAGCTGATCGAGCGTTTCGATTCCCCGGAAGCCGCCGAAACGGGCGTGCGCGAGATGTTGGCCCGCAAGGAACTGATCATGGGGTTCGGCCATCGGGTGTACACGCGCGTGGATCCGCGCAACTCGGTCAACAAGCGCATGTCAAGGCGGCTGGCCGAGGAAGTCGGCGACGAGCGGCTGTATCCGGTGTCCGAGACCATCGAGCGGATCATGTGGGAGGAGAAGCGTCTGTTCGCCAACGCGGATTTCTATTCCGCCAGCGTGTACCACTTCATGGGCATACCGACTTATCTTTTCACGCCGATCTTCGTGTGCTCGCGCATCACCGGCTGGTCGGCGCATGTATTCGAGCAGCGCGCGGACAACAAGCTCATCCGTCCCGGCGCGGAATACACCGGACCGGGCCTGAAAGCCTGGGTGCCGTTGGCCGAGCGCGGCTGACGCCCCGACGAAGCCGTCGTGAGTCGCTGAGATCGCGGCTCCGCGGCTACTCTCGATTCATCATCCGCACCAACGCCTCGTAACTGCGCCGGATCCGTCTCATCCAGCAACACACCGTAGGGCGCCTGTCCGTCCACCAGTTCGAATTCGAACGCATGATTGTGATAGGCAAACCGCAGACCTGCCCTCGATGCATGTACGACCTCCCGAATCGGCCAGAATGTCGAGTCATGGTCTACTTGGCGCCTGCTTCAATACCCGTCTGCCCGCAGCTCAGCAGCACATCCCAGAAGTCCGCTTTCGATTCACTCCGGTCCATGCCAACCGGGCGTCCCGACTTCACCACCAGCTCCGCGTTCCAGATGTGGCCGATATCGTCGAGGGGATTGCCGTTGAGTACTACAAGGTCCGCTTTCTTGCCCACCTCGATCGTACCCCGCTCCCGTGCGATGCCGTTCGTTCTGGCGCTCGTGTCCGTAGCCGCGACGAGCGCGTCCGATGTCGTCATGCCGAGCCGCACCATCCACTCGATCTCGGACAACGTACAATACCCGACGGGATTCAGATCTGCTCCGCAGACGATCTGTACACCGGAACGGTAGGCGCGCCTGAAACTTTCAGCATGCCGATCCCGAAGCCGCCGGAACCGCTCCCGCTGTGCCTCCGGCATACCCACCTTCTCAAAATACGCTTCGTTGTGCGTGACCGTGAGCGTCGGCGTAAGGAACACCCCATTGGCCACGAGCGCATCCACCGCGGTCTGGTTCATGACATAGCCGTGTTCAATGCAATCCACGCCCGCATCGACTGCCTGGAGCACGCCTTCGGTCGTCCCCGTATGGGTGCATACGAACTTGCCTGCGGCATGTGCGGTATCGACCACAGCTCGGACTTCCTCCGATGTGAACTGCAACTGGCCGAACGACTGACCCTCATCGAGCGCCTCGCCGGCCGTCGTCACCAGCTTGATGCAGTCGACACCGCGTTCGATCTGGTACTCCACTGCGCGGCGCAACGCGCCCGGGCCCTTGACTTCGAGATTTCGGCTCATGAACTTGGCATGACCACCGGGCGCAATAAGCGGATTGCCGGACGCGACGATGGTGGGGCCTATAGAGATCCCCTTTTCGAACGCTTCACGCCAGGCCACGTCGATAAACCGGTCCTCGCCCAGCGACCGCATCGATGTGATGCCGCAGCGCAACGCATCCATCGCATTGCTTCCGGCTCGGATTGCCCGCTGCGCGGCGGGTTCATCGACAAGTTCAGGGAGTGGCCAGACGTCCCCGAGATGCACGTGTGTGGAACAGAACCCCGGCAGCAGGAAGCCGCCCTGGAGATCCCACACTTCCGCGCCGGAAGCGGCGCCGTTGAATGGCCCGATCGCACCGCGCCGGATGCTGTCTCCGGAAACCAGCACGTGCGCGTCGGCGATCGGCTCACCGCCCCGGCCATCGATGACCGTGCAGTTCGTGAATAATCTATTTGATGCCGTCTTCACTCTGCGCACTTGCGGCCTCTTCTGTTCAGGGCCCGTACCTTTCCCCTGGTGCCGGTGCTACGCTGGGTCGACCTGCCGGTAGGCGGCGATCAGATTCCACACCTCCTGTTCGGAGGTCGAGCGGAACGGCTGATGCTCCATGCCGAGGATCACATTCGCGTCCTTCGCCCGGATGTGCTCGAAGATATTGCGGTAGTGCATCTCGCCGGTCGTGGGCGCGCCGCGGCCGGGGTTGTCGCCGATCTGGAAATAGCCGATGTGCTCCCACGCC
>VYEH01000027.1:0-3524 GCA_009843005.1 Pseudomonadota bacterium
GACGGCCTCCGCGACGCCCTCGCCGGCAAGGCGGCCTGACCTCCGCGGCTTGTAAGCCTGCAGCCCTATGATAAACATTTATTTTGCTGTATATGGTCAGGAGGACGCACCATGCAAGTCGCCAGATGGGGAAACAGCCTTGCCGTGCGCATACCGGCTTCCGTAGTCCAGGCCCTGAAGCTGCAGGAAGGCGATGAACTCGTCGTGCGGATTGCGCCCGACGGCGCCTTCGAGGTAAACCGCCCGCCCACGCCCGAGGAAGTTCTGGCGCGCATCCGCCGGCTTCGGGGGCGGTTGCCCGGAGATTTCCGGTTTTCCCGGGAAGACGCCCAGTAGCGGGGCTGACCACGCCAATGGTACGGAAGGGGCTTTTCTCGACACGAACGTCCTGATTTACCTGCTGTCGGACAATACGCTCAAGGCGGACATCGCGCAGGATCTGCTGCGCAGAGGAGGCGTGATCAGCGTCCAGGTCCTGAACGAGTTCGCATCGGTCGCCCTGCGAAAGACGGACCTGCGTCTCGACGAAGTGCGCGAAGTGCTGCGCGGAATACGCCGATTTTGCCGGGTGGAACCGTTGACGATCGATACGCACGAACTGGGGCTCGCCTACAGCGCCCGCTATCGGTACTCCATCCACGATTCAATGATCCTGGCGGCTGCGACATTGGCCGGCTGCACCACGCTGATGAGCGAAGATCTGCACGCCGGCCAGACGATCGGAACCGAAATCCGCATTCGCAACCCGTTCGCGGCCGCTCATTGAGAACGTGCGTTGGCCGTTGCCATTGGCATGCGGGGCCGTGTGCTGCGAACATACGGCCATGGGCGAACCCGGAGCAACTCCTCGGCGCACGGGCGGCGGCGCGCTGGCGACTGTCTCGCTTGCGGCGCTGGTGCTTGCGGCGCTGGTCCTCGCGTCGCCCGGCGCCCTGGCCGAGACCCACCGCCTCCCCTTGCTGCCGTCGGCGTCCGATGCCCTGCGCGAGGGGATGGTCCGCATCGTCAACCACTCCGATGAAGCCGGCCGGGTAGCGGTCACGGCCATCGACGATTCGGGGCTTGCCTTCGGGCCGGTCACGCTCCAGATAGACGCCCGGCAGGCGATCCGATTCAGCTCCACTGACCTTGAGCGGGGCAACGAGGCGCTGGGGATCGCCACCGGCATCGGCGGCGGTCAGGGCGACTGGCGGCTCGTGCTGGACACGTCGCTGGATATCGAGCCGCTGGCCTACGTTCACACGTCGGCCGGCTTCGTGGACAGTCTTCACGACGTGGTGCCGCGGCGGTCGTTCTACCATCGCGTCACGCTGCTGGCGCCCGATCCCGGCGGCGGTCTGCCGGACGGCAGCGCGGTGCGGCTGATCAATCCCACGGACGCCCGGGCAGACGTGGCCATCTTCGGTGTCGACGACGACAATGCGCTGGCGTCGGGCCTGGTCTCCATCGCGCTGGCGGCGGGGGCGGCGCGAACGGTCACCGCCCGCGACCTTCAGAACGGCGCCGCCGGGCTGACCGGCCGGCTCGGCGACGGCGACGGCGACTGGCAGTTGCTGATCTTCACCGACTCGGGCATCGAGTCGATGACCGTGCTGGACACCGCCTCGGGCCCCCTCGCCAACCTCTCCGGGGCGCAGGCGGAGGAAGGCGCCCACCTCCTGTGCCGCGCCGCCGGCGCTGCGCTGCACGCGGGCGGGCTGCTCATCACCCAGCGCGCGGCGGCGGGCGCACTCCGGCTCACGGGGATCGACGATACCGGGCAATCCTTCGGCCCGATCACCCTGCGCGTGGGCGCACGGCGGACCGTCACGCTCACGTCCGGTGACCTTGAAACCGGCAACGGGGCAAAGGGCCTGCCCACCGGCCTCGGCGCCGGCGAGGGCGACTGGCGGCTGGTGCTGGAGAGCGAGCTGAGTCTGGACGTATTCGCCTATGCGCGCTCGCAGGACGGGGTGATCAGCACCGCGCACAACGTGGCCTCGGAGGGCGGCCGCCGCCATCACGTGCCGTTCTTCAATCCCGCCGGCGACGCGTCTGCAGGCGAGACGGGGCAGCAGAGCCGGTTGCGGCTGGTCAATCCGTCCGGGGGCGATGCGCAGGTGCTGATCCGGGCGTGGGACGACACGGGTATTGCGGCGCCCGGAGGGGCAGTGAACCTCACCGTGGCCCCCGGGGCCTCCACGTCCCTGAGCGCGGAAACCCTTCAAGGCGGCGCCAGGGGCCTGAGCGGGCGCTTCGGCGAGGGCGAGGGCGGCTGGCGGCTGGACGTGCAGTCCGACCGGGACATCCAGGTCATGAGCCTGGTGGAGGACGCCGCCGGGCGCCTGACCAACCTGTCCACCACGCCGGCGCGGCCGGGGTTCCTGGACCCGTGCCTCGGCGGCCCGGACGATGCGGACGGCGACGGCGTGAACGACCGCTGCGACCGCGAACCGGACACCGCGCGCACGCTCGACCGATGCAGCGACGGCAGCTTCGTCACGGACCCGGACGGCCATCCCGGACTGGTTCTGGACTGCCGGATCCTGGTGGGGTTCGCCAACCACCAGGCCCAGGGCGACGCGCTGCCCGCGGGCCACGCGTTGCGCCAATGGGGCACGGGCGCGCAGTTGCGGATCGGCTCGTGGGCCGGGATCGAGGTGACCGGCGGGCGAGTCACCGCCCTGCGACTGCCCGGGACCGCGGACGAGCCCGGAGGACTCACGGGCGCCATCCCGCCGGAGCTGGGCCGGCTGTTCCTGTTGACGGAGCTCGATCTCTCCGGCAATGAACTCACCGGGCCGATTCCCTGGCAGATCGGCGATCTGACCAACCTGCGAACCCTGGACCTGTCGGGCAACCGCCTGACCGGATTCATACCGCGGGAATTCGGGGACCTGACCAACCTGCGCACGCTGAACCTTCAATCCAATCGATTGAGGGGCACCGTGCCCCGGGCCTTGTGGGAGCCCATCATGGACCGTGAACTGCAGGTGCGATACGACGGCAATTCGCTACGGGGGTTGGATTTCGAGCGGCCGCTGCCAGACAGTCCGCGCCCGGTCTGGTCGGGAAACGCCGCGGACAACGGCAACGCGGCGCACCATTCGGTGGCCTACTACCAGGGCCCGCTGATGTGGGAGTGGGACTGGCAGGGCGCTCCGCGGGAGCTCCAGCGGCCGATCCTGGGCCGGTGGGCGGCGCTGGCGGTGAGGATCGATCATGACGTGCCGGTACCGCCACCGGTCGTCACCCGCGTGCTGGACGGCGACGGCGCCGTGCTCGCCGAAGGTCTCGACCAGGCCGCGCCGCCGGGCACCGTATCGACCGATTCGGGCGGGTGGCGCACCGAGTACGTGTTCGAGCTGCCGGGCAGCCTGTATCAGGCCGGGCATCAACTCGTTCATGTCATCGATCCCGACGACGCCCTTGCCGAGACCGACGAGGACGACAACGCGGGCGAACCGATCGTCCTGTACGGCGACCGGCTGGAGCCGTTTCGGGTCACGTTCATCCCGCTGCATTTCACGGGGGACCCGCCGCCG
>VYEH01000027.1:3534-3986 GCA_009843005.1 Pseudomonadota bacterium
AAGCGCTGATGTTCGCGACCCGGGCGTTCCTGCCGATCGCCGAGGACTACGAGGTGGAAATCGCCGCACCCGTCGAGTCGGGCGCCACCAGCCTGTCCCTGCTCCTGGACGAGATACGCGCCCGCTGGAATGTCGAGGGCGGCCGGAACGACTACTACCACGGCGTTTTCCTCTTTCCCTGGCCGGGCAGCAGCGAGTCGACTCGCCTGCGCACCGCCGGCATCGCGGCAAGGCCCGGCAACGTCGCGGTGAGCACCCTCTCCTCGCCCCGCACCATCGCCCACGAATTCGGGCACAACCTGAGCTTGCGGCACCCGCCGGGATGCGGCGCAGGCAACGCGGACCCGAGCTATCCCTACGCCAATGGCGCCCTGGGGCCGGTGGCCGGTTGGGACGTGAACTGGCGGCGGTACGTGTCGGGCGACGACGCGGGCTACGCGGACGTGATGTCC
>VYEH01000021.1:0-2567 GCA_009843005.1 Pseudomonadota bacterium
CTCCCGGATTGATTCCGATAAACGTGGTTCATGTCAGCTTGCCGCAAGCACAGACTCATCGTCACCCTGTGTTTCTGCACGATCCGTGCAAATTCTAGCACCATCTCTCATGAATTCCTGCCGGTTCAGAGCGGGTCGGTGCGGTTACCGGCGCTCCCTCAGGCCGCCGCGGCCGTATCCTTCATGAAATCCAGTTCGCCGCCCGCGGCGGTCACGCGGATGACGTCTCCGGGGGCGAAATCGCCGTGGAGAATGCGTTGCGCCAGCGGGTTCTCCACCTCTTGCTGCAGCGCCCGCTTGAGCGGCCGCGCGCCATAGACCGGATCGTAGCCCGCCTCGGCCAGCAGGCCGCGGGCCGCATCGTTGAGTTCGAGCGACATGTCGCGTTCGGCCAGCCGCTGTTGCAGGTACTTCAACTGGATGTCCACGATCAGTCGAAGGTGGGACTCTTCCAGCGGGTGAAAAACCACCACGTCGTCGATTCGATTGACGAACTCCGGCCGGAACTGCTGGCCCACGATCTCCATTACCGCGGCCTTCATCTCGTCGTAGTTCTCCTCGCCCGCCAGTTCCTGGATCCGCTGGCTGCCGAGATTCGAGGTCATCACGACGACCGTATTGCGGAAGTCCACCGTGCGGCCATGGCCGTCGGTGAGGCGGCCGTCATCCAGCACCTGCAGGAGAATGTTGAAGACTTCCGGATGGGCCTTTTCCACCTCGTCCAGGAGGACCACCGAGTAGGGCCGGCGCCGTACCGCCTCGGTCAGGTAGCCACCCTCCTCGTATCCCACGTATCCCGGCGGCGCGCCGATGAGCCGCGCCACCGAGTGCTTCTCCATGAACTCGGACATGTCGATGCGCGTCATCGCGCCTTCGGTATCGAACAGGAATTCCGCCAGCGCCTTGGTCAGTTCGGTCTTGCCGACGCCTGTCGGCCCCAGAAACAGAAACGAACCGTTGGGCCGGTTGGGGTCGGCCAACCCCGCGCGGGAGCGGCGAATGGCATCGGACACCGCCCGAAGCGCCTCCTCCTGGCCGACCACGCGAGCTTCCAGAAAACTCTCCATCCTGATGAGCTTCTCCCTCTCGCCCTCGAGCATCCTGGTCACCGGGATCCCGGTCCACTTGGAAACCACCTCGGCGACCTCCTCCTCGGTCACCCTGTGTCGAACCAGCGTGTGACTCTCCTGCTCCTTCGATTGCGCCTGTTCGAGTTCGTGCGTCAGTTCCGGGATGCGCCCGTACTGGAGCTCCGACATCCGCGCCAGGTCGCCGGCCCGATGCGCCTTCTCGAGTTCGGTCCTGGCATGCTCGAGCTCCTCCTTCAGGTGCGTGGCGCCCTGCATGACCGCCTTTTCGGCGCTCCAGACTTCGTCCAGGTCGGAGTACTCGCGCTCCAGGTCCGCTATGGACGATTCCAGGGTCTCCAGCCGGCGCCTGGAAGCCTGGTCGGATTCCTTGTTCAACGCCTCGCGCTCGATCTTCAACTGGATTAGCCGACGCTCCAGGCGGTCAAGCTCCTCGGGCTTGGAATCGATTTCCATGCGAATGCGCGACCCCGCTTCGTCCACGAGATCGATGGCCTTGTCGGGTAGCTGGCGATCGGAAATGTACCGGTGCGACAGCGTGGCGGCGGCGACGATGGCGGGATCGGTAATCTCCACGCCGTGATGCACCTCGTAACGCTCCTTCAGTCCGCGCAGGATCGCGATGGTGTCCTCCACAGTCGGTTCGTCCACGCGCACCTTCTGGAAGCGCCGCTCCAGCGCCGCATCCTTTTCCATATGCTTGCGGTATTCGTCCAGCGTGGTGGCGCCGACGCAGTGCAGTTGCCCGCGGGCGAGGGCCGGCTTCAGCATGTTGCCGGCGTCGATGGCGCCCTCGGCCTTGCCCGCGCCGACCACGTTGTGCAGTTCGTCGATGAAGAGGATGATCTGGCCCTGCTGCCTGGCCAGTTCGTTGAGCACCGCCTTCAGGCGCTCCTCGAATTCGCCGCGGAACTTGGCCCCGGCGATCAGCGCGCCCAGGTCGAGCGCGAGGATTCTCTTTGACTTGATCCCCTCCGGCACCTCGCCGTTGGCGATGCGCTGAGCGAGGCCTTCGACGATGGCTGTCTTGCCCACGCCGGGTTCGCCGATGAGCACGGGATTGTTCTTGGTGCGCCGCTGCAGCACCTGCACCGTGCGCCGGATCTCGTCGTCGCGCCCGATGACCGGGTCGAGTTTGCCCTGTTCGGCCTGCTCGGTGAGATCGATGGCGTACTTTTCGAGCGCCTGGCGGGATTCTTCCGCGTCGGGATTGTCGACGCTTGCGCCGCCGCGAACCTCGTCTATGGCCTTCTCCACGGCGCCCGCCACAGCGCCGGCGTCCTGAAGCGCGCGGCCGAGGTTGCCTCGATCCCGGCAGGCCGCCAACACGAAGAGTTCGCTCGAGATATAGGCGTCGCCGCGTTGCTGGGCAAGCTTGTCGGCAATGTTAAGGAGCTTTGTCAGCTCGTTCGAGAGGTGCACGTCGCCCTCGGCATCGCCCTGTACCCGCGGCAGACGGTCCAGCGCGTTGCCCAGACC
>VYEH01000021.1:2577-19152 GCA_009843005.1 Pseudomonadota bacterium
AGCGCCGCCATCAGGTGCGCCGGCGCGATGAACTGGTTGTCCCGCCCCACGGCCATGGACTGGGCCTCAGCGAGCGCCAGTTGCAGCCTGCTTGTCAGTTTGTCCATACGCACGGGATCGAACTCCGGTTAGAGAATCGCTATTTGTCTAGATGGGGATGGGACGAAAGAATATCAATTCCCTGACAGGAACCCCGTCCGCGTCAGGTCCACCAGCCCCTCTGATATACTTTCGCCCCCACCCACGCAAAGCGGACCCCGGGGGATGCAGATCCACGTCGAACCTCACAACGGCACACTGGTTGTCGCGGTCGAAGGTCGCATCGATGGCACGAACGCGCTGGAATTCCATGGCGCGGTGAGCGACTCGCTTGGAGACAACACCGGTCCGCTGCTGATCGACTTCGAGAACCTGTCCTACATCAGCAGCGCGGGTCTGCGCGTCGTTCTGTCGCTGGCGAAAACGCTCCAGCAACGGGCGGGTAAGTTCGCGATCTGCTCGTTGTCCGGCATGATCGCGCAAATCTTTCAGACCAGCGGATTCGATCAGATCATTGCGACCCATGCCACTCGGGAAGACGCGCTTCGCAGCCTCGCCGGCTAACGCTGCCCCATGAGTTGCTGTCTTCATGACCCGTCCCTCGGGGTCGCCAACCGGCCATGAAAGCGTCCGACGACTTCATCCGCCGCCTGCCGAAGGCGGAACTGCATATCCATATCGAAGGCAGTTTCGAGCCGGAACTGATGTTCGAGATCGCCCACCGCAATGGCGTCCATATCCCGTTCGATTCCGTTGAGGCGGTCCGCGCGGCGTACGAGTTCGAGGACCTGCAATCCTTTCTCGACATCTATTACCAGGGCATGGGCGTGATGCTCGCGGAGCGGGACTTCTACGACCTGACGATGGCCTATCTGCGCCGCGCCCGGGACGACGGAGTGGTGCATACAGAGATCTTCTTTGATCCCCAGGGGCACACCGGCCGCGGCGTCGCCTTCGAAACGGTCCTGAACGGCATCTGGAAGGCACTGCGGGATGGAGAACGGACACTCGGCATCACGTCCCGGCTGATCATGTGCTTCCTGAGGCATCTGGACGAGGACGATGCGCTACGCACGTTGGATCAGGCCATGGCATTTCGCGATCGAATCGCCGGTGTGGGCCTGGATTCCTCCGAGGTCGGACACCCACCCGGCAAGTTCGAACGGGTTTTCACCAGGGCACGGGAGGCCGGACTCGTGGCGGTTGCGCACGCGGGCGAAGAAGGTCCGCCAGCCTATGTCGAGGAGGCCCTGGACCTTCTGCAGGTTGCCCGCATCGACCACGGCAACCGGGCGCTTGAATCCATGGCACTGGTCAAGCGTCTGGCAGCGGAGAAAATCCCCCTCACAGTGTGCCCGCTGTCGAATCTGAAACTCTGCGTCGTGACCGACCTGCGCGATCATCCACTGAAGCGCATGCTCGAAGCGGGCCTCGTGGTCACGGTCAATTCAGACGATCCGGCCTACTTCGGCGGCTACGTCCTGGACAATTTCACCGCAGCGCGTGACGCGCTGGACCTGTCGGCGGACGACATTGTCACGCTGGCGCGAAATTCGATTGCGGCCTCCTGGGCGGATGAAGTTCGAAAGCAACGCTGGCTCGCCGAGATCGATGCCATGGCCGCGGCGTCAATCTGAGCCCGGCTTCTTCAGTCGCCTCTGGCCACGCGCCTCAGTTCTTCCCGCGATTGATCGCCAAACGATGGTCGCCGGTGGCCACGATCGGGTCGATGGGCGCGCTGTCGATCCCGAGCTGCCTGGCGATCCGTTGCACCAACCAGTCAACCCGTTCGATGTTCGGCATGCCCGCGAACAGCGCCCGGGCCGCGGACGAAGGCTTCCTCAGGTATCTGGCCGCCTCCGCATACTTGTGGAACGGGACCAGATCTTCGTCAGCGGCGCCCAGCCGGACGCACAGTTCGCGCATCCATTCGTAGACCCCGCGCGACGCATCGATATCTCCGTGTACCGCATCCCTGATCGAAATCATGTCGTCCCGCCCGACACAGCGATAGTTTCCGGCCAGCAACATCTGCCACTTGGTGAGCGGTACGAATACCGACTCGTGCACTTTCAGTTTCACGGGGAGTTGAATTGCCCCGCCATCGGTTTCGAATCGAATGTTTTCGATATCAGCCTGCAATGAACGGAGCCTGTTGGTGGCAGTGTCCGAAGCGAATCGTGCAGCCTTGAAGTTCGTGGGCAACCCGACCTGCAGCACGTTCTGTTGATCCGGTGAGGGACGCACCGCCTGGGGATCGGGGCTCGCGGTCGTGATGGACCGGGGATCGAAGTCCTTCCAGGCTTCCGGGCTGGCATAGCACCGTTGCAGCGACTCGGTGGCAAGCCCCGGAATTCGCTTGAGGTATGGAAACGGGGGCATGTTCATGATCGCCAGGCACGGAACTTGCGACTGGCCGATCCGGGGCATGAGCTCCCGAATCCCCGCGGAACCGTACTGGGGTTCCTGCATGGCAAATACGATCAGATCGAAGTCCGGTGGATTCACCGCGTCCGGCGTGGTGGCCGACAACTTGCCCGGCGCCTGGTTTGAGGAAATCCTGACTGGTTGCTCCCGACCCCTGACGGGCAGGATAACCACCGTGCCTTCACGGTTGATGACCTCCACTTCCGCCTGTGTACACACCAGCGTGACGTCGTGTCCCGCCAATATGGATTTTGTTGCAAACAGCGAACCGTAGGAGGCGCCCAGGACGAGTACGTTGTATGTGGATTGCACTGTGATTTCCTTGATTAGACGAGATCCGTTTCGAGTGGACCCTTGTTCCGCCACCCGTGCGAACTATAATCAATTCCACGCGTCGGCAAGGGCACCGCTGCCCGCATGACATCGTCGGGCTCGAGTCTTCGTTCTCGATCTCGGCGGCGGACGGGAAAAATCGATGAAGTTGCGATTCAAGTCCACATTGTCTTCATTGACGCGACGGTGATAGGAAAAAACCGAACGGCTTGACCGCACGCACCAGTTAACACACGGTGCCACGCGGGACGTTTTCCGTGATCCCGGACTTCAGCAATCCAGGATGTCAGATGACCGAAAACCCATGGAAGCTCTCCAGCCCAATGGCGCAAGCGCGAGTCAGGTGTCCGATCGATCTTCCAGGAAGTTCGAGACCACGGCATTGAATCGCTCCGGGAATTCCCAGAACATCATGTGCGCACCCAGTGCGACCAGTTCGGCATTCGGCGTGTTGGCCTCGATCCAGTTCCTTGCGGCGGGCGCCGCATGTTCATTGACGACCTGCAATACCGGCAACCTGGCCGCCACTTCCCTTGCAATCCCCGAATAGTTGCAAAGGTTGCCGTCCGCCAGCAGCAGAGCAGCCACATGGGGAGCGGTGCAGAGGGAGCGGGCAACCATGTCTTCCACAAATTCCTCGTCGGCAGGCTGAGTCAGATAGGCGTGCGACGCAAACTTCCGTACCACATCGGAATGATCGGGCGCTGTGACGCCGGCCTGCACGCGCCGAACGTTCTGCTTCAGGTCGATACCCCAGTCCGAATCTGTGTCCTTGACGGGTTTGGGCGACATGTCAATGCTCACGAATGCACTGACGTTGTTGCAACCGAATTGTTCGAAGTACGAGTAAGCCGTCAATACGCCAGTGGACCATCCGATCAATACCACGTCCGTCAGCTTCAGCTCACGGATGAATGCGGCCAGATCCCGCCCATGCTGCGTGTAGTCATTCCCGGATTGAAGTTTTGATGACCTTCCCTGGCTGCGCGGGTCGTAAGCAATAACGCGGAATCGGTCCGAAAGCGCTTGCAGGTTTTTGCTGAAGGACTCCACTGTCATCGTCCAGCCCGGTATGAAGATCAGAGGCCTTCCCTTGCCGCTGGAAACATAGTGAATGGTCAGGTCATCGGAAAGCTGGATGTACTTGTGCATGGTCAGGTTCCGCGATTCGTGGTCCGGCCTCGATGCAGGCGAATGCCCGAAATCAGAATCTCAGCCCCACACGTACACCCCAGGTACGCGGCGGAGCGTAAGCGCGTTCGCACTGCTGTATGGGTACACCCATCTGGCGAAAGTCGAAGCATTCCATGTAGGTCGCAACGTCGTTGTCTTCGGCATTGCGAACGTACGCTTCGGCATACCAGTTTTGCTGTGCTGATTCGAAAAACACACTGATGTCGGTTTTGGTGAACCCGTCTCTCTGTTCGAAGTCCCGGTTGAGCACACCGAGATAGGCATCGGTTTCGTAGTGGAATTGCACCCGCGGGGTCAATGATCCACTTTCGAACTGCCAGACTACTGGCTCCATCATCACGGTTGCCGTCAAATTCGGAGCTCGAGTCAGTTCGTTGCCGGAAGCGCTCAAGTATTGAGAGCCCACCATCAGCGGATCATCCACACCGGTGAATTCGTCGAATTCGGTATCCAGATGGCCCAGGGAAAACACGCCTCGTCCGGACTCGCCGATCAGAGCTTCGGCTTCCAACTCCAGCCCCCAGACCGATGCATCCGACGCATTTACGGTCTGGTTGGTGATGGTGCCCGCTTCATTGGTAAATGTCTGGCCAAGCTGAAGGTCCCGGTAGTCGTAGATAAAGCCGGCAATATTGATGCGCATGCGGCCGTTCCCGCTGGTCATTTTCCAGCCGGCTTCGTACGCCGTGACAGTTTCGGGGTTGTAGATCACCAGGGGAGCCCCTGGCCTTGTCTGACTGCCTCGGTTGTACCCACCCGCCTTGAACCCCGTGCTCGCGAAGCCGTACAGCAGGGAAGTTTCCGAGACCCTGAAGTCCAATCCCAGTTTCCAGGTCGTCTCGTCCCACTGCGGGTTCGCCAGCTGGGGCGCCAGGAAGAACGTTGGCCCGTTTTCGATGCCCACCGTCTGAAAGCTGCCGGTCGCGGTATCGGCGGTCATGCCGAGATCGTCCGGATCACCGCCCTTGTCCTTCTCGTCGCTCGTGTGGCGAAGTCCGGCGGTCAACCGGAGACGATCGCTCAGGTCGTAGGTGGTGTGGAGGAATGCGGCCGTGCTTTCGTTGGTAAGGCCCTGATCGACGAATCGGACCCGGAATGTCGGGCCGAAAAGAAAATGCGTCAAACCGACCCGGAAATCGCCGTCGATCTCTTCGTCCAGCAGGTAGATCCCTGCGATGTAGTGAAACGGCCCGTCTCCGGTCGATGTCAGGCGCAGCTCATGGGTCCAGGATTCGGACTTAGTAGTTTCCCTGACAAATGAGGTGATGGATGGTTCCGCCGTGTAGTCGGCATCCGCCAGGAAATCCCTTTCATGACTGCGAAAGGCGGCCTGATAGGTGAGATCCAGATTGAGGAAACCATGGTTCGCGTGAAGTCGGAAGTTTGAATCGCCGTTATCGCGGAATCCCTGGGTATCAACCGGGTTGACGCGCGCCGGGTCCGATGTCAGCAGGCCGGTGGTATCCATGGGGAACGTCGCGAAGGAAGCCACACCGCCGACACCGCCGCGCTCGTATCGTTCGCCCGTGATCAATACCGAGGTGCTATCCCCCGCTTCGAACGCAAGGTGAACCCGAACGCCCAGGTCATCGGCGTCATCGCCGTCCTCCGAAGGCGCATTCTCCCGATACCCGTCCCTGTCATTGGACATGACCGCGACGCGCGCGGCTGCCCGATCGGAAAACGGAACGTTAAGCACGCCGTTTAACTGGTACAACCCATAGTCGCCCGTTGCAACTTCAGCCAGACCGGAGAATCCGTCAAAGTCAGGCTTGTTGGTGATGACGTTAACGACGCCGGCCGTGCTGTTTCGACCGTACAGCGTTCCCTGGGGCCCGCGAAGCACTTCGATCCTGTCGACGTCGAAAAAGTACGCCTGTGGTCCGGAAAGTCGCGGCACATAACTGCCGTCCACATGAAACGCCGTGGTCGGGTCGGAGGCATTGCGCACGTCGGTGCCGGAAACGCCGCGAATGGTCATCGATAACCCGTCCCGGTTGGTTTCCTCCCCGACGTGAAGATTCGGCACGATGTAGCCCAGCACGTTGGCATCGACGCCACCGGAACGCGCGATCTCTGCTCCGGTAAACGCCGAAACCGCCAGCGGTTCATCTTGCAGCGTGGTTTCCCGCTTCTGTGCGGTGACGAAAACTTCCTCGAGCACCCCTTGAGAAAGCCCATTGGTCGCCGCCAGGAAACCACTCACCAGAAGGGCGAGCGACCGCACGTACCTTGCTACAGTTGAATTCGCACTCATTTCCCGAACACCCCCAGGAAAACGCCGTTGATAACCGCTCAAATCGAGGGAACCCACGAATAGCGTAGCCGTGGGCAACGTGTGTTCTAGGGGGGATTCCCCCTAATCGCCGCAATGCCGGGCCAATCAGTTCGAAAGCACGGAAACCAGCTCTGTGCGATTGTTTGCGCTGGTCTTTTGGTAGATCACAGTAAGGTAGTTTTCGACAGTCTTCGCCTGAATACCCAATGATCGGGAAATCTGGGCATTGGTCATCCCCAGCGCGACAAGCCTTACGATTTGTGTCTGACGGGGCTCCAACGACAGTTCCTTCATGCGTTATTCGGAAAACAGGTAGTGGTTATCGTAAAGAGCAACCAACACGTAGTGTCTGGTCCCATCGGCATGCCTTACCACTTCGATTCGATGCGAGCCATGGGTATCCCCAGACGCATCGAAGACCAGGGAGTTTTTCGTGCCTCTGCCTGACTGTATACGAAGCAGGGCCGCCCTGACCGAATCCGCAAGCAGGTTGAAAACAGGACAACCCAGCATGTGTGTTGGACCTGCATCTTTTGCGACCAATCCGGCACTCTCGTAATCGCCAACCACATCCTGCAAGAGGAAGTTCTGATCCAGCATCAGATAGCCTCGGATCCCGCGCGCGCGCAAGAGGTTCTTTACGACGTCCTCTCGCTTCTGCTGTTGACGCCTGCTGTACCGAAATCGAAGAGCGATACTCAGGTAGGGAATCACCAGCTGTATCAACTTGTGATCCGAATCGCTGTAGTGGCCCATGCGTTTCGTGCGGTGCATACCCACAAGGCCGAACTGGTTTCCATCAATGCTGACGTCGAAAATCACCGCGGAATGAACGCGGGTCGGTGCCAGAAAGTCCTGATAGTACTCGCACTCCTGATATGACGCGTCGGACCTGATGACCTGATCCGTCGACACACTGGTTGCCTGGTTCGGACTGGAAGTGTGCTTGAAGCGAGCCAGGGCGGGATCCTGAAACTGGTAATACTCAAGGTACTTCTTCATGTTGCTGTGATCGACCTGGTAGGACGTACCGGACATCAGGTCGATCGCCCGGGAACTCGGATCGAACTCGATGAATACCCCGGAGCAGGACCGCAGCAGATACATCAGTTCACGGGTCATGATGCGGGCGAAGTCTCTTTCGGCCACGCATTCCTGCGCCAGGTGACCAATTTGAACCACCTGGTCCAATTGACGCTCGCTGACGTGCATCATTTGCTTATCCTACACTTCGGAAAACGCCGGTCAAAATCCGTCAATTCAGCCAGATCAACGTCGCCATCCGACCGCACGGCGCCTCGCGACGATGCGAGAAGAAGCGCTCCGAATCGGAGTACGTGCACCAGCCTCCCCCGTAGATCTTCTCCACGCCCGCCGTCCGCAGTCTCAGTCGGGCAAGCCCGTAGAGATCCGCCTGCCAGCGGCCGTTGGCATTGCCGGTGAAGTACGCGACCGCATTCGGGTCGCTTTCCACAAACTGATCAAGCACGTCCTCACCGACTTCGTAGGCCTGCTGGCCGACGCCCGGTCCAATCCACGTGAGGAGTCTACAGGGGTCGACTCCCATGCATCGCACGACCGATTCAAGCACGCCGCCGGCCAACCCACGCCACCCGGCGTGAGCCGCAGCGACTCGAGTCCCCGAGGTGTCGCAGAAGAGCACCGGCAGGCAGTCTGCTGTGAGCACCACGCATGGCCGGCCGGAACTTGAGGTGACCGCACCGTCGGCGGCCGGAGGCCCCCTGAGTGACATTGACCCTGGAGGCGGCGGCCCGGAGCGCTGTGCGGGAGTCGGCCGATCAGCCCCGTCCAGGTTGAGGACGGTGGTTCCGTGGACTTGCCTGAGCCACAACGGTTCGGCAGGCAGAGCCAGCATCTCCGAGAGAATCAGGCGATTGCGATCCACGTTTGCCTCATCGTCACCCACCGCCGTGCTCAGGTTGAGGCTCGCATACGAGCCCCGGCTGACACCGCCGACTCGCAGCGTACTGGCGGCGTGGACCCGTGCGGGTGCCGGCCAATCGGGGTGAATCACCCCGTTGCGCCGGGGAAACGTCATCCGCCTGCTGCCCCCGGCGAGCACGCAGCCGCGGCATCCCGGCGCAGTGTCTCCATCAGGCCGCTCAGATCCGCAGGCAGCGGGCTCTCGAACGCCATATCGTCACCGTTCTCCGGATGGCTGAATTCCAACCGCCGGGCATGCAGCGCCTGGCGGGAAAACGGCTGCAGCACGCGCAGCAATGCCGGCTGGGGCGCCTTCGGCAACCGCGGGCGGCCACCGTATAGCGGGTCCCCCACCAATGGCGCGCGGATATGGGCGAAATGGACCCGAATCTGGTGCGTGCGGCCGGTATCGAGTTCGATCTGAACCCGGGTTTGCGCCCGATAACGCTCCATGACCCTGTACCGGGTCCGGGCCGGGCGGCCTTGCTCCACAACTGCCATGCGGAGACGGTTTGCAGGGTGCCGCGCGATGGGGGCATCGATCTCTCCACCGCCAGTGAGCACACCCTGGCACACCGCCTCGTAGGTGCGCCGAATCTCGCGCCGCTCCAGTGCCCGCACCAACGCACGATGGGCATTCAGTGTGCGCGCCACCACGAGCAGCCCGCTGGTGTCCTTGTCCAGGCGATGGACAATGCCCGCACGAGGCAATCCCGCGAGGTTCGGGTCCTTGTGCAGAAGCGCATTCAGCAGCGTTCCGGCGGGGTTGCCGGCGCCCGGGTGAACGACCAGACCGCTTGGCTTGTCTACAATGAACAGAGTGTTGTCCTCGTGAATGACATCAAGCGGTATCGCCTCGGGTTCCATGGCGACTGCCGGTTCCGGGGTAACCTCGAGGGCAATTTGCTCTCCCTCGCGCACACGCGTTTTAGGAGCCGCTTGGCGTCCCTCCAGCGTGAGCGCCCCACTCTCGATCCAGACCTTGAGCCGGCTACGGGAGAAGTCCTCCAGCAACTCCGTTGCGGCCTGATCCAGGCGGCGCCCGACCTGCTCGGACGAAACGGTCACACGACGGGAAATGGACTCCAATGACTCTCTCCGGCGGATACCGAGTTGTTTATAATCACTCATTATGAAGTCTGGCCTGCGCATCTCACCAGCGAAACTCGTGCTCGTCGCCGCTGCCGCGGCCATGCTGGTCTCCGGCTGCGGCAACCGACGCGACCGGGTCGTGGCGTCGGCAGGGCCCGAAGAGCTCTACGACCGGGGTTCCGCATCCATGCGCAGCGGCAACTACCCCACGGCGCTGGCCTACTTTCAGCAGCTGGAGGCCCGGTACCCGTTCAGCAATGTCACCCGGCAGGCGCAGCTCGACATGATCTATGTCTATTACCGGGCGCAGCAGCCGGAATCGGCGATCGACGCCGCCAACGAATTCGAACAGGAGAACCCCACTCATCCCCGGGTCGACTACTGCCTTTACATGAAGGGACTCATATATTTCGATGCGGCGCCGAATTTCCTCGAGAGAATGTTCAGGGTGGACATGTCGGAGCGCCCGCCGCGGGACACGTTGCTGGCTTTCGCCACGTTCGACGACCTGATCCGGCGCTTCCCGAACAGCGAATACATCCCCGACGCCCGTCAGCGCATGGTCTTCCTGCGCAACCGCCTGGCGGAATACGAAAACCACGTGGCCGGCTACTACATCGACCGCGGCGCCTACGTGGCCGCGGTAAACCGCGCCAAGTACGCCATCGAACACTATCCGGGTGCGCCGGCGCTCGAGGACTCGCTGACCCTGCTCGCGCGGGCCTACTCGCTGTTGGGCCTTTCGGACCTGGCCGCCGACGCCCAGCGGGTCTTCGCCCTCAACTTCGAGGCGCCTCCGCAGCCGGCATCGCCCGGTCAGGTCGTGATCCAGGAAGTCGAGCCGGCTGAATCGGACGACTAGTATCCCGAGGTAATGGGATACCGCCAGTCCCGCCCGAACGCCCGGCGGCTGACGCGAACGCCCGGTGGCGCCTGGCGGCGCTTGTATTCGTTGCGTTTGACCATCCCAAGGACCCGTCCGACTGTCGCTCGATCGAATCCCGCAGCGGCGATCTGATCCACCGAGAGGTCGTCTTCGATGAATGCCTCGAGGATCGGGTCCAGGACATCGTAGGGCGGCAATGAGTCGGAATCCTTCTGATCGGGGCGAAGTTCCGCGCTGGGCGCCCGCGTCATGACCCGCTCCGGAATGACGGGCGATTGCCGGTTTCGATACCGCGCAAGCTCGTAGACCAGCGTCTTGCTGCAGTCCTTCAGCGGCGCGAATCCGCCGGCCATGTCTCCATACAGCGTCGCATACCCGACTGCCATCTCGCTCTTGTTCCCGGTGGTCAGCAGCATCCTGCCCAGTTTGTTGGAAATGCCCATGAGCAGGACTCCGCGGCACCGCGCCTGGATATTCTCCTCGGTGGTATCCGGGTCCAGATCCCGGAAGAGATCCTCCAGCACCCCGAGAGTGGACTTGAACATGGGCTCGATGGACAGCGTATCGACGCGTACGCCGAGTCTGCGCGCCTGTTCGGCGGCATCTTCCAGGCTCATGTCCGAGGTATAGCGCGACGGCATGCGCACCGCGTGCACGTGCCCGGCGCCCAGCGCATCCACGGCCACGCACATCGTGAGCGCGGAATCCACGCCGCCGGAAAGCCCGAGGATGACGCCGTCAAAATGATTCTTGACGACGTAGTCCCGAGTCCCCAGGACCAGCGCCCGGTAGATGCTGTCCGTATGGGACAGCAGCGGCGCGATGTCGCCTGAGGTTGCATCCACAGCGTCTCCGTGGGTGCGCAGTTCGGCTGTAAAGACGCCTTCGTCGTAGGCGGGTGCGCGCATCGCGACTTCTCCGGCCGAAGTTACAACCACCGAACCGCCGTCGAAGACCAGTTCGTCCTGCCCGCCCACCATGTTGACGTAGACCAGCGCCCTCCCGATCTCCCGCGCACGCTCGGCCAGCACCTCCTCCCGGACCTGCTGTTTCTGCCGGTGGAAGGGCGAGCCATTGAGTATCAGGATGACATCGGCGCCCGCCGCCACCGTGGCGCGGCAGGGCTCGGGCTGCCAGGTATCCTCACAGATCGTCAATCCGAAACGGATTCCTTCGAATTCCACCACGCTGGGGTCGATACCCGGTTCGAAATAACGTTTTTCGTCAAAAACCGAATAGTTGGGCAACACGATCTTGCGGTGAAGGGCGAGGACGCGCCCATCCACGATGAACGCTCCTGCATTGTAGATCCGCTCGCCATCGTACTCGGGAAACCCCACGTAGACGGCGATGCCGGAGACGCCCTTTCGAACCTGTTCCAGGGCCGCCCCGACCCGCAGGCGCATGCCGCGGTGAAACAGCAGGTCCTCGGGTGGGTAGCCGCAAAGCGTCAGTTCGGGGAAGACAGCGAGACCGCAACCCAGGTCATCACGCGCACGGCACGCAGTTTCCAGAACCTTGTCGACATTGGCGTCGATCGCGCCGACATGGGTATTGAGCTGTGCCAGTGCGACCTTCAATCCAGCGCCTCGGCTATGGCAACGCCCAGCATGGCCGGCGAACGGACGGTGGTGACTCCGGCGCGTTCCAACGCCTTGAACTTGGCCTGGGCCGTGCCGCTGCCGGCGGAGATGATTGCACCCGCATGACCCATGCGTTTCCCCGGCGGTGCGGTGACGCCTGCGATGTACGCCACCACCGGTTTACTCACATGATCGTGAATGTATTCGGCGGCCGCTTCTTCATCGTTGCCTCCGATCTCACCGACCAGAATGATGCCCTGCGTGCCCGGATCGGCTTCGAACAGTTCCAGGCAGTCGATGAAATTCAGGCCGCGTACGGGATCGCCGCCGATGCCGATGCAGGTCGACTGTCCCAGACCGGCGTTCGTCGTCTGCCACACCGCTTCATAGGTCAGGGTGCCGGAACGCGAGATAATGCCCACGGAACCGGGCCGGTGGATGAAGCCGGGCATGATGCCCAACTTGCAGGCTCCCGGCGTGATGATTCCGGGGCAGTTCGGGCCGATCAGCCGGCAGCCCGTCCCGGCCAGCACCGCCTTGACCTTCACCATGTCGAGAACCGGCACACCCTCGGTGATACAGACCACCAGCCCCACTCCGGCGGCGGCGGCTTCGAGAATGGCGTCGCCGGCGAAGGCCGCCGGTACGAAGATCATGCTCACCTCCGCGCCCGTGGCATCGACGGCTTCCCTCATGGTGTCGTATATCGGCAGGCCCAGGTGTTCTTCGCCGCCACGACCCGGTGTGACGCCGGCCACGACCCGGGTGCCGTATTCCAGGCATTGCTGCGTGTGAAAGGACCCATGGCTGCCGGTCATGCCCTGGCAGATGGCCCGTGTTTCCGCGCCGACGAGAATGCTCACGAACCGTGTTCCCGCGCCAGGCCGACGACTTTTTCCGCAGCGCTGCGGAGATCCGAGGCCGGCACGACGTCCAGCCCGCTCCCGGCAAGCAGTTGCCGCCCCTTCCGGACGTTGGTTCCCTCCAGCCGCACCACCACCGGCACCGTCACGCCGATGTCCTTGACGGCTGTGAGAATACCTTCGGCGATGAGGTCGCAGCGCACGATCCCGCCGAAGATATTGACGAGAATCGCCTCCACGTTGGGGTTGCCGAGAATGATCCTGAAGGCGTGGGCGACGCGTCCCGCAGTGGCGCCGCCGCCGACATCGAGGAAATTGGCGGGTTCGCCACCGTGGAGCTTGATGATATCCATGGTCGCCATGGCGAGTCCGGCGCCGTTCACCATGCAGGCGATGTTGCCCTCCAGCGACACGTAGTTGAGGCCATGCTCGCGCGCATCGCGCTCGCTCGGGTCTTCCTGGCCTTCATCGCGCCAGTCTTCGTACCGTTGCTGGCGGAACAACGCGCTGTCTTCAATGTCGATCTTGGCGTCCAGGGCGATCACGCGCCCGTCGCCGTCCACGATCAGCGGATTGATCTCCACCAGGCTGGCGTCGCAGCGATGAAAAAGCGTGACCAGTTTGCCGATTATGCTCTGAAGTTCCCGGATCTGGCCCTTCGTAAGGTCCAGCCCGAAACCCAGTTGCCGACACTGCCAGGGCGACACGCCGGACGCCGGGTGAATCGCAACCGTGAGAATTTTTTCCGGCGTGGACGAGGCCACCTCCTCGATATCCATGCCACCGGAGGCGGAGGCCATCACAATCACCCGCTCCCGGGCGCGATCCACCAGCGCGCTCATGTAGAGTTCCCGCTGAATGCTCGAGGCGGCCTCGACGTACACCGTGTCCACCGGCAGCCCTGCATGGCCGCTCTGGCGGGTGACGAGACGGGTTCCCAGCATGGCTTCGGCCAGGGCTGCGGTTTCCTCGACCGAATTCGCCAGCTTCACGCCGCCTGCCTTGCCCCGGCCTCCGGCGTGCACCTGGGCCTTGACGACCCAGCGATCCCCACCCAGTTCGCGCGCCGCATCTGCCGCCGCCCCGGGCGTCGCCGCCGCCCGTCCCCGGGGCACGGGGATGCCGAATTCGGCAAACAACGCCTTGGACTGGTATTCGTGAAGATTCAAGGGGATCCTCGGATTCCGGGCGAGGGCTATTGTCGTTGAATGGCGATCACGGCGAAAGGGGGGCCGGCATCCATAGCCGGCGCGACGCCCCATGCGTCCGCGCGGAGCCACATGCGACGGCGGCAAATGGCCGAACCGGACAATAATGCCGCAAATCTGGCCGCTTTGCCCCGAATTACGTGTTCAAGTCCGGCGCCACCCTGCCGCAAACTGCCCGCATGACAGCAAGGAGGTTCCCATGAAACACAGACAATCCGGTTTCACGCTCATTGAATTGATGGTCGTGGTGACCATCATAGGCATTCTCGCCAGCTTCGCCATACCCGCATACCAGGACTATACGATCCGGGCGCAGGTATCCGAAGGTCTTGGCATCGCATCCATCGCCAGGGCCGCAGTGGCCGAGGAATTCCTCACCGAGGGCCTGCCGCCGACGGACCGGACCGATGCCGGCATGAGCGCCGACCCCGCGGACTCGTCCGGCCGGTACGTGGCGAGCGTCGATATCGAAAACGGCGTGCTGACCATCACCTACGGTAACGAAGCCAACCCGCAGATCGCCGGAGCGGGCGCAAACACCCTGACGCTGACCCCATACGAATCCTCCGACCTGAACCTGGTGTGGCGGTGCGGTTCCGCCCCGGCCCCGCCCGGCGCCGAACTGCTGGGCACCGCGGCCGGAATGGCGGCGGCCTACGTGGAGCCGACATTGCCGGTGCGGTACCTGCCTGCCGCATGCCGTCCGTGAGGTTCGGGCATCATGCAGCAGTTTCGGTCACAGGCGGGTTTGCAGACGCAACCGGCCGGCGACGTGGAGATAAGTGTCGACGGACGGATGAATGCCCCGTCCCATGGTTCCGGCCTTGAGCGGGGCCTGCGGCGCGGCCCCGCCGCGGCCGCCGAACCGCTGACCGGGTTGGCGCGGCGCCTGCTCGGCGATGGGATCGTCTCCCGTGATGCCCTGACCGAAGCGCTGCGGGCCTCCAGGGAACAGGCCGTGTCCCTGGTCGCCTGCCTGGTGTCCACGGGCCGTTGTGACGCTGGCCGGATCGCGGTGGCGGCAGCTCGCGAATTCGGGGTCCCGGCGCTGGATCTGGATGCGGTGGATCCGGACCCGGAGGCGTCCACCCTGATTCCGCGAGACCTGCTCGCACAGCACCGGGTGCTCCCGCTGATGCGCAGGGGCGCACGCCTGTTCGTCGGCATCGCGGATCCGTCCAATATCCGGGCGCTGGATGACATCGAGCGTCAGACCTCGCTGCGAACAGAACCGGTCGTCGTTGAACATGACAAGCTGGAGGCGCACATCGCCGGCTCCATCCGGGCCAGGGATGCTTCCGCAGCCGCCTTCGACTTCGCTGACTTCGATCCGGAGGGGCTCCACGCCGTCGACGACGGCAATGACCCGGAGTTCGCCAGTGCGGAAGTGGACGATGCTCCCGTGGTGAAGTTCGTCAACCGGATCATGCTGGACTGCGTGAACAGGGGCGCCTCGGATATCCACTTCGAGCCCTACGAGAAGACATACCGTATCCGCATGCGCCACGACGGCATGCTCAGCGAAATCGCGCATCCGCCCATGGCGCTGGCGGGACGGCTGGCTGCCCGGCTGAAAGTCATGGCGAAACTGAACGTGGCCGAACGGCGGATGCCCCAGGATGGGCGAATCAGGGTGCGCCTGTCTCCTGACCGGGCCATCGACCTGCGGGTCAACACATGCCCCGGCCTGTTCGGAGAGAAGGTGGTCTGCAGGCTGCTGGACCCGGCCAGCGTCGAGACCAGTATCGACGAGTTGGGCTTCGAAGACGAGCAGAGACTGATTTACCTGGATCACCTCGCCAGGCCGCAGGGCATGATCCTGGTGACCGGTCCCACCGGTAGCGGGAAAACCGTGTCCCTCTATGCCGGCCTCAACACCCTCAACACCCCGGACCGGAACATCGCCACCGCGGAAGATCCGGCGGAAATCAACCTGCCCGGCATAAACCAGGTCAACGTCAACCCCAGGGTAGGCCTCACCTTCGCCGCCTGCCTGCGCGCCTTCCTGCGCCAGGACCCCGACATCATCATGGTGGGCGAGATTCGCGACCTGGAAACCGCCGAAGTCGCCATCAGAGCGGCCCAGACAGGGCACCTGGTGCTCTCGACCCTGCACACGAACGACGCACCACGGACCCTGACCAGGCTGGTGGACATGGGCGTCAAACCATACGCCATCGCCAACTCGGTATCCCTCATCATCGCGCAACGCCTGGCGCGAACGCTCTGCAGCGCCTGCAAGCGGCCGATACGAATTCCCCGGGATATCCTGCTTGAGGAAGGATTCACGCCGGAGGAGGTGGACGCAGGAATCACTCTCTACGCCGCCCACGGGTGCAATCGCTGCATCGCGGGGTATCACGGACGCACGGGCGTTTTTCAGGTCATGCCGGTGAGCGAGTTCATCAGCCGCATCATCATGGAAGGCGGCAACGCCATGCAGATCGCGAAACGCGCTGCCGTTGAAGGCATTCGCGACGTCCGTCAATCGGGATTGGCCAAGGTCGGGCGCGGCCTTGTCAGTCTGGAAGAACTGAACCGGATCACCACGGACTAGTGTGCTCAATCCAACTGACAGAGCGCCAGGGTCTGCTAACGCTGTCCGAGATGGCGCTGTTAGGGGCAGGCCCTGAAAGCTGATGCAGGGAAATACCGCAACCCGCGCCTACAGTTGGCATGGCACCGACCGCGCCGGCAACCGCATCGGGGGTGTCGCGATGGCGGCCGG
>VYEH01000021.1:19162-20957 GCA_009843005.1 Pseudomonadota bacterium
GCCCTTCGCTCGGAGTTGCGGCGTCAGGGAATCGTGCCATCGCGGGTCCGAAGGACGTTCTTGAAGGCCGGCGGCCGCGTCAGGAGCGAGGAAATCACGGTCGCGACACGACAATTGGCGACGATGATCGGCGCCGGCATCCCGCTGGTGCAGGCTTTCGATATCATCGGCAACAGCCAGGATACGCCGGCCGTCCAGGCGCTCATGCTCAAGGTAAAGAACGACATCGAGGGCGGCACCGCGCTGTCCGCCGCTCTTGCCGGGCACCCCCGGCATTTCGACGACCTCTACGTCAACCTGGTGGCTGCCGGGGAGCAGGCAGGCGCGCTCGAAACGATGCTGGCGAAGATCGCCACCTATCGGGAGAAGACCCGGAGCATCAGGAACAAGATCCGGAAGGCGCTCTTCTATCCGGCCGCGGTGACAGTCGTAGCCCTGCTCGTGACGGTCATTCTGCTGGTGTTCGTCATACCCGAATTCGAATCGCTGTTTGCCGGATTCGGCGCCGAATTGCCTGCGCTCACGCTCATGGTCATCGCCGCATCCGACTTCGTTCGCACTTTCGGCTGGACGATCGGACTGGTACTGGCGATCGGCGCAGGCGCGTTCATTCAGGCCGCAAGGCGCTGGCGGCCGGTGCGCCACGGGCTTGAGCGAGCGGCCCTGCGGGCTCCGGTCATCGGTTCCATCGTCCACATGGCGGCCACCGCGCGTTACGCGCGCACGCTCGCCATCACTTTCGCGGCGGGCACGCCCCTGGTGCAGGCACTGGAACCGGTCGCCAGGGCCACCGGTAACATCGTCTATGAAGGCGCAGTCCTGAATATTCGCGACCAGGTCGCCACCGGGCAAAGGCTCCAGCAATCCATGCTGCTGTCCGGCGTGTTCCCGACGATCGCCACGCGGATGATCGGCGTGGGCGAGGAATCCGGTGCCCTGGACGACATGGCGGAGCGGGTCGCGGACTTCTACGAAGAACGCCTGGACGACACGGTCGACGGCCTGTCCAGCTTGCTGGAACCGCTGATCATGGCAGTGCTGGGGATCATCGTGGGCGGCCTGGTTGTTGCCATGTACCTGCCGGTCTTCCAAATGGGCCAGGTGATGTAGCGCTCGTGCTGTAGACTATGTTGTTGTCAGCTAGCCGCGGATGCCCGCAACAATGGCGGTGCGGCGGCAACGGGGACATCCCTGGACGGGTCGCATCTGTGGAACTTCCGGAACTTTCGCCCTTGGTAGCCATGATGTTTGCCGGCCTGGCGGGTCTCGTGGTCGGCAGCTTCCTCAACGTCGTCGCGCACCGCCTGCCGATCATGATGGAGCGGGCGTGGCGGCAGCAGTGCGCCGAACTGGACCGGCAACTGCCGGCTGACCTGCTGCCGGCGGGGATTGCATTCAATCTCTGGATGCCGCGCTCCGCGTGTCCCGACTGCGGCGCCGCGATCGCGGTCCGGCACAATATCCCCTTGCTCAGCTATGCCATGCTGCGTGGCCGTTGTGCCCGATGCGGCGCCGGCATTTCGCCGCGCTATCCGGTGGTGGAGGCGGTCGCTGGCGGGCTTGGCCTGGTAATCGTCTGGGTGCTCGGGCCCACGTGGCAGGCGGCCGCGGCGTTGCCCCTCGCCTGGACGCTGCTGGCGTTGTCCGTCATCGATCTGGAACGGCAGCAATTGCCCGACGCGCTGACATTGCCGCTTCTCTGGGGTGGACTCCTGCTCAGCCTGGTTCGGGTCGACGGCGGCGTCCTGTTCACCGATGTCGGCTCCAGCGTGGTCGGTGCCGCTGCCGGCTACCT
>VYEH01000171.1:0-902 GCA_009843005.1 Pseudomonadota bacterium
GCTGTTTACTTCATGAATCTGCAGCGTCAGGTTCAGCGACTGGCCGGCCTGCCTCCGGAAGCACAGGCGCCCGCCTTGATGGAAGCACCGGCGTTCGAAGCCACCGCGCCTCGCAAGAAGGTCATCCTCTTTTTTGCCTCGGCCGAGGTGGACGGCCAACTGGAGGCGGAGGAGGGCGAAATCTACGCTTCCGAGGAGGTTTCCCTGGAAGCGAAGCAGATCCTGGTGGCCTTGATCAAGGGTTCGCTCTCCGGTCACCTGCCGGCGCTGCCGTCGGAAACCCGGTTGCGGGAGGTCTATTGGGCTGAAGGGGGCTTGCTGGTGGTGGACATCACCGGAGACGCGACCCTGAGGCATCCGGGAGGGATTACGGGTGAAGTTTCCTCAATCTACTCGGTGGTGAATTCCCTGACTTACAATCTGCCGGAGGTGAGCGAGGTGCAGATCCTGATCGACGGGGCCGAGGCCGATACCCTGGCCGGGCACATCGATCTCAGGAGACCGTTGCCGCAGGATCTGAGCATGACGGCCCTGCAATACGAGGACGGGGAGTCCGGGGAGTAGTGAATTGCAGGAGAATTGAAAGGAACCTTATGCGCAACGATGGGCGAGAGAGCAGGGAGTTGCGTCCGGTCGCCATACAGCCCGACTTCATTGCAGGCGCCGAGGGATCGGTGCTGATTGCGGTGGGGAAGACCCGGGTCATCTGCGCGGCCAGCATCGAAGATTCGGTGCCGCCCTTCCTGCGGGGAAAGAATCGAGGATGGGTTACCAGCGAATACGCCATGCTACCCAGGGCTACCGATACCCGTACCCCGCGGGAATCCAGTCGTGGCAGGGTCTCGGGCCGGACTCACGAGATTCCGCGCTTGATCGGCCCCTCGCTCCGGCGCGTCACCCGC
>VYEH01000171.1:912-3338 GCA_009843005.1 Pseudomonadota bacterium
CCGCCGTTCCTGCGCAAGGCCGCAAAGGTCTGCATCACCGCGGAGTACGGCACGCTGCCGTCGTCGCCGCCGACGCGCATACCCAGGGAGGCCGCCCGCGGCAAGGTGGGCGGCCGTACCCATGAAATACAGCGGTTGATCGGCCGCAGCCTCCGCTCGGTGGCGGACCTCGACCGCCTGGGCGAGCGCACGGTATGGCTGGATTGCGACGTCATCCAGGCGGACGGCGGGACCCGCACCGCTTCCATCACCGGCGCCTTTGTGGCCTTGGCGCTGGCTCTACAGGGACTAGTGGATCGGGGAACCCTGCCGGCCCTTCCGATCAAGGACTACGTGGCAGCCACCAGCGTGGGTGTCGTGGCTGGAACACCGCTATTGGACCTCAACTACGAGGAAGACTCCCGGGCCCAGGTCGATATGAACGTAGTCCAGACAGGAACCGGCTCGCTGGTGGAGGTGCAGGGGACGGCTGAAGGCGATCCCTTCTCCCGCCAGACTTTGAGCACCCTCATGGACCTGGCGGCCGAAGGCATCGCTCGGCTGGTCGAGATCCAGAGGAGCCTGATCCGGCTGTAGGAACCTTGTCTGAAACAAACGCCGTAACTCAGACGGCCGTAGCTTGTGGAACCAGTTTAAGGCCAAGAGACTTAGCGGCATCTGTGAGGCCCGCGAGGCGGCGTTGCCGGAAGCGGGCTTCGTAGAGGTCCTCCCCAATGTCGATATAGTCCTGGCCGTAGCGCAGCATGCGGTAAACGAGAACGGCCAGCCTGCGGGCCATGGAAAAGACGGCGACACTCCATCCCTTGTGGCGGGCCTTGCGACGGAAGGCGGCGCCGAGAGCGGTCTTGGAGTGCTTGAGGGAAACGGCTGCCATGCGCAGGACGCCAGCGACTCGGGTGGACCCGGTGCCGTCGCGCTTCTTGTAGGGGAGCGGCTTGCCCCCGGAAACGGCCGTTTTCGGAGCCAAGCGCAGCCAGGAGACGAAGTGCTTCTCCGAGGGGAAGGCCGTTAGATCGAGGCCAGCCTCGGTCAGCAGGGTCAGGGCGGCTTCGGCGCCGATGCCGTCAATGCGCGTCAGGTCGACCCCGGCAAAGCGCCACAGTTCGGTGCGCACGTTGTGCCCGCCTCGGCGGCGAATCGCCTTCTCCTTGATCGCATTGGGGTGCTTGGGCACGGGTTGATCGCGGCGCTCCACCGGTTGCAGCGTCCGGATTTCCTCCAGGATGCGCGCCTCATAGGCCGCGATCTCGCGTTGAGTCATGTCGTAGAACTCCAGCGCCGACTTGAGGTTGAACAGATGCTCCTCCCGCCAGTTGCCCGACAGGTACTCGGCAAACTCCTCGCTGGATTTCTTGCACCGCCCGTCGCGCAGGGCCGCCAGACGGCGTGGGTCCCTCTCTCCGGCCACAATCGCCCGCACGATCGCCATCCCCGTCTGACCGGTCAGATCGGTGACCGCACGATGGATCTGGACATTCATCTGATCCAGCGACTTCTGCATCCACTGCACAAAGCGGCTGCTCTCCCTCACCAGATTGCTCAGTTGCCGGTGCAGGGCCCGGATTCCGACGATGATCTCGTGCGGACGGAACGATCCCCGCAGCAAGCCGCAGCTATGCAGCAACTGAATCCATTGGCAGTCCTGCATGTCGGTCTTGCGGCCCGGAACGTGGCGCAACTGCCGGGCGTTGACCAACAGGACCTCGATGCCGCAGGACTCCAGCAGTTCGTAGAGGGGAATCCAGTATACGTTGGTGCTCTCCATCGCCACCGATTCCACCCCTTGCTCCAACAACCACTCGGCCAGTTGCTGCAACTGCGGCATGGTGGTGCCGAAGGTGCGCACGTTCGGCGTCCCTTCGCTCACCTCCGGAGCACACACCCAGTGCTCCCGACTCCCCAGGTCGATCCCTGCTACCTGGGGGTGGATCCGCGACAAGGCTGTCGAACCGCTACGCTTCCTCTTCGGGCTCTTCTTCGCCTTCCTGTTGACTTTCTTGCTCCTGTGCATGAGATTGGCCTCCTGAAGGGCGACGGCTCCGGCCCGAGTCGGCTGGTCGTTCGGATTCTTGTCTTGAGGAGAGCTTTCAGGGAAGCCTCACTATTGAATGATGGCCTGCTCGGACCCAAGCTTACCTTGGGGCACGGGGCACCAATGATTAAACGGGGCGTAGCTGCCGGAGCCTCGCCAAGAGCCTATTCTGTCACAATGCACTTGTTTCACTCTCGAATGATCCGCCCGACAGGGCGGGGGCGGGGCTTACCTGAAACAACATAAAGCGTGTCCCCCGATCCCAACCCTACTTGCCGCTGGTCGAAGTCTTCCCTGGGCCCCCGTTTGCTTGTGGCCACCTTCAACCGGGGCAAGCTTGAGGAAATGAGGTTGTCACTGGCGACGGCGCCGGTCGAGCTGGTGTCTCTGGAGG
>VYEH01000171.1:3446-3925 GCA_009843005.1 Pseudomonadota bacterium
TGTCCACTACAGCCGATTTACCGAGCTCCCGACCATAGCCGACGACTCGGGGATGCTGGTGGATGCGCTGGGCGGCCGCCCGGGAGTCTATTCCGCCCGCTACCTCAGCGAGCAGGCCAGCGATGAAGAACGCTGCCGGAAAATCCTGGAGGAATTGGGCCCGGTGGAGGATGCCCGGCGGACGGCCAGATTCGAGTGCTGGATCGCGCTGGCTCGGCGTGGGGTGGTGCGGGAGGTGTTTCGAGGGACATTGAGGGGCGTCATCGGGCGAGACCTGCGGGGGGACAACGGATTCGGCTACGACCCCATCTTTCAGGTTCCTGAGCGGGGCTGTTCCCTGGCGGAGCTGAGTCCGGGCGAGAAGCTGCGAATCAGCCACCGGGGGCGAGCCCTGCTAAAACTGCAGCAGGCCCTGTTCGGGGGCTGACAGGGGCAAGCTCCATCGCTTGACAGCCGTGTGCCCATCGGCTAGCTTGGGA
>VYEH01000023.1:0-3024 GCA_009843005.1 Pseudomonadota bacterium
CGTCCAGGGCCTCCTGCGCATCCTCCACGGCTTCGTTCTGCGCTGTGGTGGGTGTGCCGCCGGCGTTAACGATCCGGTTCACGGTGTTCTGCCGGGCGTCCAGCAACGCCTGGCGACGATCCACCAGTTGCTGGTAGAAGGAGCCGGGGCTGATGAAGCTCTTGATCGTTGCCCTGGTCTTGGCCTCACGATCCGCAACGGCCATTCTGAGAGCATTCTCGGCATTGTCCCGCTTTATGAGTGCTTCCCCGTAGGCCGTATAGCGGGACAGGATGGAAAACGCATCGACATAATCCGGATTGTCGGCTTCGCCAGTGTCCTGTATACCATTGCCATTGGTGTCGGTGAACCTGTTTTTCTGATTGTCCGCCCTCAAGTCCACGGCGTCGGTGATCGCGGCGTTCCACTGCGCGTTGAGGTGAGCTGCCTCCAGTCGGGCCCTCCTCACGGCTTCCTCGAAGGCAATATCATTGTTTCTGTTTGTATTCTTCGCCTGAGCCTCCTCCAACGCCTTCACAGCATTGTTGGCCGCCTCGACATCCGCACGGATGACCGCGATCGTCGCGGTGGTCGGCAGCACTTCCATGGCGTTGCCGTCGTCCGGATCGAGCGTTGCTCGCATGGGCACGGCCAGCGTACCGTCGTCGTTGAAATTGTCACCTGTACGCGTGCCGTCCCCGGCGACATCGGCATACAAGCGCATGTTCGCGAGGTTCACGGTTCCGTCGGCAGCATTGAGAACGTTGCCGACCGACCCGGGATCGGTGCCGGAGGGGTCCGTCCCCAGCGCAACGTAGCCCGTAAGAACGGCGCTGTCTGCATTTTGATGCCGCGGGCCGCCGTACGTGGTCGCATCCAGGATATCCAGCGCGCCCATGCCGTCGGTGGTGGTCACCCCGTCAACGGCCATGTTCCATGCCGTAACCGCGGATGTCACCGCCCCGCTGGCGCGCCATTCGGCGATACCGGCCTGGTAGATCGGGCCCGCGGATATCGCGTCGAGCGCGGTTTGCCTCTTCGCGAGTTCCTCGGTCGCAGTATTCAGAGTAGCCTGAGCGCTGTTGATCGCCGCGGTGTTCGGGTTCGTCGCGGTCGCCGCCCTTTGCGCGGCGTTAAGCGAATTCTGGGCAGTCGCAACGACGCTTTCCTGCGCGACCACGAGATCGTACTGAGCTTTCACCGCGATGTAACCCTCGGCCACGTCGGTGGCGATGGCGCCGTTGGCGGCGGCGGTGAAGGCGACAACCGTTGCATCTGCCGATCCGCAATTGGCGACGCCGGTCGGAACGACGTAGATGAGGTCCATGGGATTGTTCCCGCCGCTGTCGGGATCGTCGGTTGCCGATAGGTCGACGTTCCGGGGATCTCCCATGCCCATATTGCCACGCAGCAGGTTGTCCAGCGTGCTCGACATGGTTCCAGTGATCAGCATGCTCGGCATCGGCACCGCCATCGCGCCCATCAGGGCCGGCACGTTCATCGAGCATGCGATTTGATCGTCGAAGAGATCGGGCGCGGGGATGTTTCCTTCCCCCGGAGCCTGGCCGAACGCCGGTCCTGACACGCGCGCTCCCAACCCCAACGCGCCCAGCGTCGTCACCAGTAAACGTTTAAGAACCATGAGCGTTCCCCTATTCATTGCATGCCCCTTTAAAGCATAGTTCATCGAAATTACCTCGGTTCGGTTGCGTCTTACAACCTCAGATTGTTCCCACCGACGCAAACCGTCGATTACGGCGGGATTCTAGCCAGTATAAACCCCTAGTACAAGGATTTTCCCAAAAATCTTTTTCGTGCCCGTCAACCACAATAATACTATGAATCCTCTAGCAATTGTTCGGGAATCCCGGCGGTCCAGCCCTGCAACAAGGCAGCTTCTGAGCGGTATTTCCTTGTGTTGGAGCAGGCATGTAACAAAAAGTTTCGCGACGGAGCGAAAGAGATTTAGCCTGACCTTAACACATTATCGCCCGTTCGTCGCAAAAAAACTCGATATCAGGCGGGATGCGGGCCTGCCGCACGGCGAAGGCGAGGCCGCGGCCAGCGTGCCTTTCGTCGGGACCCACGCGTGGATGGGGTACACATTATATATATGCCGCCCGCCGCGAGGACGGAACCGGGTCGGCGATCACGCTACAATCGGGGCGTGTTTCTCACGCGGGCGGGTTCATGCCGTGACGCAGCGCTTCTTCAACACCTCCGGTCCGGTGGTCCCGGCCAGGCATTACAGCATCCCGCCGCTTGAGCGCTTCGATCTCGACGAGGTCCTGCGCCTGATCCGGGACGAACGCTATTTCGTGCTGCATGCGCCGCGCCAGACCGGCAAGACCTCCGCGCTGCTGGCTCTGCGGGAGCTGTTGAACGGCGGCGGCGAGTACCGTTGCCTGTACGCGAACGTCGAGACCGCGCAGACAGCGCGCGGCGACGTGGCGGGCGGCATGGAGGCGATTCTCGCCGAACTGAGAATCCGCGCGCGCATCGCCTTTCCCGGCAGCGGCCTTGAGGAACTGGCGCGCTGGGCGCTGGAAGACGCCGGCGCCCACGGCGCATTGCGCGAGACCCTGGTCCGCTGGTCGACCGCGGACGCGAAGCCGTTGGTGCTGTTCCTCGACGAGATCGACTCCCTGGTGGGCGACACCCTGATCTCCGTGCTGCGCCAGTTGCGCGCGGGCTACGACGAGCGCCCGGCGGCCTTCCCCCAGAGCGCGATCCTCTGCGGCATCCGCGACGTGCGCGACTACCGCATCCATTCGGATGCGTCGAAGGAAATCATCGCCGGCGGCAGCGCCTTCAACATCAAGGCGAAGTCGCTGCGGCTGGGGGATTTCGGCGAGGCCGAGGTGCGCGCGCTGCTGGGCCAGCACACGGCGGAGACGGGGCAGGCGTTCACCGAGGGCGCGCTGGCGGCGGTATGGCGGCAGACGCAGGGCCAGCCCTGGCTGGCGAACGCGCTGGCGTACCAGGCGTGCTTCGAGGACCGGGCCGGAAGGGACCGCTCGCGGCCCATCGGAGAGTAGGCGATCC
>VYEH01000023.1:3034-3914 GCA_009843005.1 Pseudomonadota bacterium
GGAGGCGCAGGAGGAACTCATCCTCAGCCGCCAGACGCACCTGCACCAGTTGGCTGACAAGCTGGAGGAGCCGCGGGTGAGGCGGGTGATCGAGCCGCTGCTCAGCGGCGGCGACGAGCGGGCGTTCACGGCGCGGGACGTGGAATACGTCCGCGACCTGGGGCTGATCGCCCGGGGCGCCCCCGTGCGGGTGGCCAATCCGATTTATGCGGAGGCGATTCCCCGGGAACTCACCCTGGCGACGCAGGAGGGGCTGACGCAGGAGGTGGACTGGTACGTTCAGGAGAACGGCGGGCTGGACGTGGAGGGCCTGCTGGCGGCGTTCCAGCGGTTTTTCCGTGAGCATTCGGAACACGCGATGGCGCGGTTCGAATACCGGGAGGCGGCGGCGCAGTTGCTGCTGCAGGCGTTTCTGCAAAGGATCGTGAACGGCGGGGGCCGGATCGAGCGGGAGTACGCCCTGGGGCGGCGGCGCACGGACCTGCTGATCGTGTGGCCGCCGGGGAAGTTCGCCGGCAAGAGCGAGGCGGCCGAGACGCCGCGACGCTACGTCATCGAATGCAAGATTCTGCGCGGAAGCCTTGAGGCCACGGTCCGGGAAGGCGTGCCGCAGACGCTCGACTACATGGACCGCTGCGGAGCGGAATCCGGGCACCTGGTGATCTTCGACCGCGGCGCCGACAAGTCCTGGGACGAAAAACTTTTCCGGAGGGAGGAATCGCTCGACGGCAAGACCGTCACCGTGTGGGGCGCGTGATGCGGCCGGCGCGATGCTATGATCCCGGCCCGGCATCCTTCAGGACCCATGACGGTGGGGTCGCGTAAATCCCGAAAACGACACATGTCCCGGAAACGCCGAGGCTCGGCCCCGGCACAAGGG
>VYEH01000427.1 GCA_009843005.1 Pseudomonadota bacterium
GCCTCGGCCGCCGGCAGCCGGTCCCCCTTGCTCCGGTTCACCGCCGGGGCGCTCGGCAGCAGGTTCCACAGGTCGTTGCAGGGCCAGGCAGCGAAGGGGAAGCAGTGATCGATATCGAAGTCGCGCTTGAGGCGGTTGCCTGTCCACACGCAGTACAGCCGGGCGCCGCTTTCGCGCAGGCGCCGGCCCAGCCCGCGGACGAGCCCCGTGTCGTGCCCGGGCTCAAGCCACTTGAGCGCCGCCATGTGGGCGTCCCTTGAGTCGGGCTGGCGGGCGTAGCCGCGCATCATCTCGATCCACTCGTTGAGCACCGCGGGCTCGATCCACGCGGCGTAGCGGCTCATCGCCTGCCACAGGTTGACGGGCACGGAGAACGTGCCGAACGACCACAGGAACGCCTCGTCCACGCGAACGGTATCGCGGATCCGCACCGGCCTTCGCGCGCACGGAAAGATGGGATCGGAACTTCCCGGATACGTGGTGAACGTGGCGGGCATGTGCCGGATGCACTTCGCGGCGTCGCGCAGCGCGAGGATCAGGTCCCGGGCATCGTCGCCGGTGAATCGCTGGCCGATCCTGAGATCGTGCGCGGAACGCGCCTGCAGGCGGCGAAAGCCATCCTTGACGAAGGCCAGCCGGGCATTGCCGGCGGGGTGCTGGGGCAGGTTCTTCGCGATGAGCGGCTTGAAGGAGCGAACCCAGAACAGCGCCACCAGGCCGAGCGGCAGGTCCACGAAGCGCTCGTCGCTCCCGGGCCGCGCCAGGCCGCCGGCGCCGTCGGCGACCCGGATCACCGTCCGCAGCAGGGCGAGTTTGTAGGTCGAGGACTTGCGGTCGTTGAGCACCACGTGCCGGAGCAGCGGCAGCGCGCCGGTGCCGTCGTCCGGAAGCCGCAACCAGATGACCTCCCACGCGATCCCGTCCCGCTCCAGGATGTCGGGAATATGTTCGCTGCGAACCGTTTGCAGGCCGTGCCGCCGAGCCAGCACTTCCACATCGGCGGCGGTGGCCGGCTCCATCGGCCGATCCGCAGGCGGCGGCCCCTGGCGCAGCGTCAGCATCATGCTGCCGCCGGGACTCATCACCGAAACCAGCTTGCGGAACGCCCGCGCCCGGGCGCTCGGCGGCACATGCATCCACACCGCGCTCAGCCAGATCAGGTCGAAGGTGAGTTTCGAGCGCAGGACCTTTTCCTGGGCGGGTAGCGCGTCGTCGAGCCAGCGGATGTTGGGGTAGGGGTGGAGGGATTTGCCCAGGTTGCGCATTTCTGCGGAGGGCTCGGCCGCGAGGACGTTGTAGCCGTTGGCGGCGAACCAGGCGGCGTCGCGGCCGCTGCCGGCGCCCATGTCGAGGATGTGGGCGCCGGGGTCTGGGAGGAGGTCGAGGACGGGGGCGTGGACTTCTTCGAACAGGAGGTCCTCGTAATCGCGCACCAGCGTGGGCGCTTTGGCGTTGTAGCTGGCTACTACGTCGCGGATGTTGAAGTGGCCGTGGTTGTGGTCGGGGTCGTCGTTGTGCTCGCGGCGTCGGTCGCGGTCTGAGTCTCGGTCAGGTTGGGGGCCGCGGGAGTCGGGCGGTTTTCGGTATTTCATCCGTTGCTTCGACTACTTCTCGGTTTGCCGCGAGCGCGATGGGCAATCCATAGCTGACTCGGTGCCGTGGCGCCATATCCTCGGCTTGATATCCCGCAATTCGATGTAGATGCGCGCGACGGGCTCGATTATGGGCAAGATTGTAGACCCAATCCGCATCGAACCGGGCGCCAAGCACCCAGCCCGATAAAATTGCTAATAAGCAATTGACAACCGAAAAAACAACAATTAATCTATTGCTCAACAGCAATCACGTTTCACAGGAGCAATACCATGAAACCGGACAAAGCCTATGATCTTGAGACTGTCGAGATCGAAGTAAACGATCAGAAGGTCAAGATGCTCGCAGGGCCTGCCAGCGGATTGGAGATCAAGCAGGCCGCCGTCGACCAGGGCGTCTCGATCCAGACCAACTTCGTACTGCAACTGCACCTTCCCAACGGCTCCAGCAAGGTCATCGGTGACGACGACAAGGTCGAGCTGAGCGAGCACCTGGCCTTCACCGCTATCGCTGCGGACGACAACAGCTAGGAGCCGTTCCGTGAAGCAAGACGTTGCGACCGCCATTGACGAGTTGCGTCGTGCCTTCCCGGACACCTCGGTCTGGAGCGAACAGGATAGCGAAGGCGGCGCGTACGTGATTCTCGAAGACGTCGATATCGGCTCGCGGTACGCACCGACCTCTACCTGGATCGGCGGACACGTCACGGCCCTATACCCCTACGCGGACATCTATCCCCTTTTCATGGACGCCTCGGTGCGCCGCGTCGACGGCGTTGAATTCGTCGCACCCGTCACCTTGGGTCATGAATTCGCCGGACGATCCGCTATCCAGATCTCGCGGGCCAATAACCACACCCAGCATTTTCCCCAAACGGCTCTGGCCAAGTTTCTCAAGGTCATTCACTTCCTGGAACACCTGCAATGACCTACGATTCCTGCGATATTCTTATACCCGCCGAAGCCCACGTGCGGCTCATGGCCCATCTTTATCCCGGCGACGACGACGAACATGGCGCCGTCCTCCAAGCCGGCATCGTTCGCACCGGCAATTCGTTGCGGCTCCTCGTCCGGCACGTCGAACCCGCCGAATTCGGCCGCGACTACGTCGCCGGCCAATACGGCTACCGTGCGCTCTGCCCAACCTTTATCCACCGGCAGATCATCCAGTGCCGCGACGCAAGCCTTGCATATCTCGCGGTCCACAACCATCGAAGCGATCGTACGGTTGCCTTCAGCAGGATCGACCTCGAGTCCCACGAGCGTGGTTACCCAGCCCTTCTCGACATCGGGCGCGGCGTACCGGTGGGCGCGCTGGTCTTCGGACAGCGAGCGGTAGCCGCCGACATTTGGTTGCCCGACCGCTCTCGACGAGTTCTCGGCGTCTACCGAATCATTGGCCAGCGCATCAAACGACTCTATTCGCAGCCGTTGTCCTCCTCGGAATCTCTCCCCGAGTACGACCGCCAGGTGCGCATGTTCGGTGCTGCGGGTCAAGAGATCCTGGCTGGAAGCAAGATCGCCGTCGTCGGCCTTGGTGGCGTCGGCTCGCTTGTCACCGAGTACCTGGCGCGGCTCGGCGTGGGACACCTCGTCCTCATCGACTCCGACGAGATCGAGAGCACGAACCTGTCCCGCGTTGTCGGTGCGACTCCCGTCGATGTTGAAACCAAGCAGCTAAAGACGCAGATAGCGGTCCGTCACGCCCGCGAACTGTCAATGAACGCCACTCTCGATGCTCTCGCACAAGACGTCGTTGCCCATTCCGTTGCGCAACGGCTGCGTGACTGCGACTTCATTTTCCTTGCCGCTGACTCCATGCGAGCCCGCCTCGTCGTCAACGCCCATGCCCACCAATACCTCATACCCGTCACCCAAATGGGCGCCAAAGTGCGCCCCGGACCCCGAGGCGTCGTTGAAGACGCGATGACCGCCGTGCGTCAAGTCAGGCCGGGGAATGGGTGCCTGTGGTGCAACGGACTGATCAATCCGACGCAACTTGCCGTCGAGGCGAAGTCGGACGCCGAGCGCAAGGACCAGGCATATGGCGTCCACGAGCCGAACCCCAGCGTCATTACCCTCAATGCCGTTGCAGCGGCCCACGCGGTCAACGAGTTCCTGTTTGACTTTCTCGCGCTCCGCGCGAACGATACGGAGGCGCCGTACCGTCATTTCCACTTTCAAAAGGACTCTATGCAGCGCGTCATTCCGCGCCACGACACCGCCTGTCCCGAATGTTCCCGCAGGCTTGCGCTGGGCGATGCCCTCGAACTACCGGTGACCCAAGCCTAGAGG
>VYEH01000044.1 GCA_009843005.1 Pseudomonadota bacterium
GTTCCGGATCGAATCCGAACACGGTCAGGAATGAAAAACCGATGAGGAGGCCCGTTCCGGAGGCAAACTTGCTCGATAGCTGGAGCAGGGAATAGTACAGGCCCATTCGCTCGGACCCGCTCTCGATGTGATCCAGGTCGCAGACATCGGCCATCATGGCGCGGGGCAGAAACTCGTTGGCCGAAGTGTTCAGGCCGATCACCAGAAACGCCGCTATCGCCCAGCCCAGGTGGCCGGAAGGCAGGACCAGGAGCGTCAGCGGCGCCAGCGCCCCGGTGATGACGGCTGTCTGCATGGCGCGATGCTTGTTCCAGTACTGCGCGAGGCGGAGCCAGAACGGTAGGCCAAGCAGTCCGCCGACGATCAGGAACGTGAGAAGGAAGCCGATCCGGTCTCCCAGGTTTAGGGTGTAGGAGACGAAAAACACGAACAGCCCCTGCACGAAATACGTGGAGAACGTCAGCAGCGCATTCACGGCGAGCAGGCGCAGCAGAGCCAAAATGGATAAAAGGATCGACGCGCCGCGGCGAAATCCAAGATGCGGGCGATCGGGCGATTCGCGTTCCGGCCCGCTGAAGAGACAGATGATCGCGCTCAACGGAAGCACCACGATCATGAACCAGCCGATCGCTGACGCCAGTTCGGGATAGGTAGGCGCGGCGACGCGTTCCAGAATCGCCGGAACCAGGCTGATCAGTATTCCGCCGATAATGACCAGGACCTGCAGCAGCCCGGTAATTCGCGAGCGCCGATCGTAGTCGCGGGACAGTTCCAGGGCCCAGGACGTGTGACTGATGGACCAGGCATCCCAGCCGAAATACAACAGCGCGAGCCAACCGAACAGGTAGAGGGCCGTGACCGACTCGGGCGGGTTGTAGAGCATCAGGACGGCCAGCATCAGAATGGGCACGGACAGGGCGAGCCACGGCCGCCGCCGTCCCCAGCGCGTCGAGTAGCTGTCCATGAACACGCCCCAGGCGGGTGCAGCAACCATGTCGACGATCTTCGCGAGGAAGAAAATCAGGCCGACGGCGGCGGCTCCGAATCCACGGTGTTCCGCGTAGAGCGCGGGCAGAAACACGACCACGGCCGTCACCAGCGCATTCAGCCCCAGCGCGGGCAGGGAAAACCCGATCATGCGGATGTTGCTGGCGCGGATATCGCTCATCGAAGCTGAACGAGGGCAGGCGGCCCCGCTCAGGAGCGTCGGATCACGTCCTGCGTCAGCGGGACGGTATCGACTTCATGAAAGTTGAACGGCACTGGCATCTGGCTTTTTCCTCATGTGGGCTGGCCACACATGGCGAATCTACAACAATCGAGCCGGGATCGGCGGATTTCCGCTTCATTTTATAAGGAGGAGGATTCAGATGCGGGGATCCCTCGCCAGCATGGATCCGCAGTTCGAACTCTAACCGGACCGCGAGTTCTGATGGTGAGAATAGTGATATAATTTATCGATCATCATTCTCACTAAACACGAGTGGACGAATGAGTGCACATGCGATCATGGCCAAGGGTGTCCGCCTGCGAACCCGCGGGACCACCCCCGGCAAGCCAGCCGAGACGGTCGGCGAATGGTTCGTGGCAGCGTACATGAGTCCCGCCCCTTCGACGACGGTCGGGGAAGTTCGAGAAAGCGCGTCTGCCCTCGAGCGATATCGCGGTACGCAAGAGTCCGGGCAGAACCTCTCCGACATCATTGAAGCGCTCCTGGCGGCCGGGAGCCTTGAGACGCGCCACGAAAATACCCCGGGCCCGGAATCGCGGGAACAGGATATCCTCATGGTGTCCGCCGACGATTCGGCCACGCTTGAGAACGCCAGGTTGCTGATCGAACTCCTGGGCCAACGCCTGGACGATCTGGAGAAGGCCGAGATGGAGCGAATCATCGAGGCGGTCGTGCCGTCACTCATGGACCGGCCGCCACCGGCATTCATCGATCAGGCACGGCGCAATGCCGAGGCACGCTCGGCTTTCATGCGGGAATACGAAGTGCTCGATGCCGATCAAGTACATGAGCTATACGGCTCGAAGGCAAGGAATCGCTCGGCGCTGGCGGCGCGCTGGCGCTCGGACAAGAAAATATTCGCTGTACAGCGCGGCGGACGATTCCTCTACCCGGCGTTTCAATTCGACGCGCAGGGACTCCCAAGGAAGGTAATATCCAAGGTGTTGGCCGCATTGGGCGACTCAGTCGGCGGGTGGCAGACGGCTCTTTGGTTCGTGACGCCGAACGGCTGGCTCGATGGCGAAAAACCGGTGGATCTGCTCGATCGCAAGCCGGACGCGGTGCTAGATGCCGCCGCCGACGTGGCCGAGCCGGCTGTCTACTAGCGACAGATACGCCCGCGACACCAAGTCGACTCGCTCACTACGTCAGTGACAGGCAAGCCCATCGTTCCGTTACCTCCAGATCAGGTTGATCCACTCACCACGATCTGGAGTGCGGGCCACCAGCTGTATCGAGTGCACCCGGCGGATTATGCGCCGAGCGAGTTCCATCCGGGGACGGGCGATCGGCCCGGCCGATTTCATCAGATTCGCAGTGCGCAGGGAAATCCGATACCAACACTCTATGCCTCGGATCGAATCGACGGCGCGCTCTCCGAAACGGTGTTTCGCAACATCGTCGCCGGTGGTGTCATTTTACGGGCGGAACTCGCAACGCGCTGTCTGGCCCGAGTTGAACTGGTGTGCGATATCACCATCGCGGACCTGAGCGGTCACGGGTTACGGAGGCTCGGTCTCGACCGCTCGCAGTTGCTCGAAACCGGTGCGCTGAGCTATGCGCACACGGCACGATGGGCGGAAGTCATTCACCACTCCAACGACATTGTCGATGGCATCATTTGGGTTTCGCGGCAGTTCGATACGGCGAAGGCTCTGCTGGCATTCGGCGATCGGCTCAAGCAGGACGACTTCGCCGTGATCGGCACACCCGAGCGGCTCGATCGGGGGCAAGGCTACCGCCGCGCGCAAGAGGCGGCGAGTGCAGCCGGAATCACCATTGTCGAGGGCTGATGGTTTTTCTGGAGGCGAAGGCTGGCGCTCCCGACGGACCTGCTGTCGCTGGTGAGGATCGGCAAGGCATAATAGCGTCATTGATGTACAGGCAAAGGCATGCCCCATCATGACCGAGTCCCCTGCCCCTCCGCCAGCGTCCACGTTAGATGATCGAAAGTGGTCCATCGTACTGCACATTTCGGCACTTGCCGGGATGATCATTCCGTTTGGAAACGTGATCGGACCATTGGTGGTCTGGTTGATCAAGAAGCCGGAGTCCGCGCTCGTCGACCGCCACGGCAAGGCGGCGCTCAACTTCCAAATCAGTTCGACGATCTACTTCATCGCGATGGGATTTCTCGTGATCGTCTTCATCGGCCTCCCGTTGCTCGTCGTCTACACCATATTCTGGTTCGTCATGGTGATCCTCGCGACCATTCGCGCGGCGGACGACGAGGATCCGGGCTATTTGCTGAGCATCGCGTTTGTAAAGTAGAGCGGACGCGCGATGGCGCGCCCTGCGTAACGGCGCGGCGTTTCACCGGAAGCTTATCCAGGATCGCCATCTGACTGCACGGGGCGGCATCGTCCGCCACTCGGAATGCGTCCAAACGCGAGTGACAGTTGCCTGGCAGAAACGCAAACTGGCGCACCAAAGATTAACGCTCGTCTCGTGGCGCAGACCGAACCTTTTACATGAGGAAACGCAGCATGTACAAATGGGAAGACAAAATGGAGCTTTTTCGGGATTCGTGGAGCGGTGTACGCAGAAACTATCGTGACGGGTTTTGCGTTTCCGAGGCCGGGTTTCAGGCGGATCTCTATGAACGGCTTCGACAACGGCTGCAATCTTGCAACGTGATAGC
>VYEH01000346.1:0-1304 GCA_009843005.1 Pseudomonadota bacterium
AGGCGCGCGGTCTCATAGATGTCCACCACGTAATTCTGTCCGGGCCCGGGCAGGCGCATGATCGCCAGGTGCTCGCCGGAAGGGGACAGGTCAACGTCGCGCACCAGGGGCCGCAGGGCGAACTCTTCCAGGGTCGGCGGCTCGAGCGCGGCGGCGGCCGCATGCAGTGACAGGGCCAAAACAATGGAGGAGGCAACGACGCGCTTCATCACACCGGACAACCGCCGCTCTATGTATTCAGAACAGCGAGGAGAGATCATAACTGAACGAGGCGAAAATCCTGCGGTCAAACAGGCTGTAACCGGCGCCCAGGGGGATGTTATAGCCGACAGCCGTTCCGGTGGACGGGCTGAACCCGCTCCATCCCACTACCGGCGGTGACACGTCGAAGATGTTGCGCACGCCGACGATCACCTGGAAGCGCCGGTTCGGGTCGCGGTAGCGGATCGACAGGTTGTGAAAGAACTTGTCGTCGGCTTCAGCGACGTTGGTGACGGATTCATCTCCCGGCAATGTGTATACGGGCTCTTCATCGGTGGCGCCGATATAGTCCGTGGTCCAGATGAAGGTGAAATCACGCCACTGGAAGCGCATGTCCGCCTCGCCGCGCCAGTTCGGGTAGGAATGGCGGCCCGCGTAATTGGTCGGTTTCTCATCGCCCAGGCCATACTGGTACGCGAGCAGGCGCGTGGCCAGGATGTCCACGCTGAGGTCGCCGAACGAGAACTCTCGATCCGCGCGCACGGTGATGTCATACCCCAGGGAGCGCTCTATCGCGACGTTGATGTACGAGGAGTTGACGCCGGTGAGCTCTCCATTCTGATTGCGATCGCCGACCAGGTCGCACTCCTCGGCGCTGAAGTTCAGGGAATTGTAACAGCGCGACAGGATTTCGCTGGCGCCGAGCCGGGAGATGGAGTTCTTGAGGTCGATATCGTAGTAATCGAACGCAGCGCTGAGATTGAGGCCGAGGGCCGGAAAGCGGCCGGCCAGGTCCGGCGTCAGGATAAATCCCAGGGTCCATGAGTCCGAGGTCTCCGCCTCCAGGTCGGGATTGCCCCCCGAGGCGACCCGGATGCTTGTGGAGGGGGCATAGCCGGGAGGGATGACGCCCTGGTTCTCCAATGCTTCACAGTTCCGGTACTGGTTGCTGGTCGGGTCCAGGTCCTGGGACGGGTCGCGGAACCGGTCACAGGGGTCTGCCCTGGAGGCGACAAACCCGGTCACCGGCGCCAGGTTCAGGTGGAACAGCGCCGGCGCGCGGAACGAGGTGCCCACTGACGAGCGCATGCGCAACACGGGAT
>VYEH01000346.1:1314-3563 GCA_009843005.1 Pseudomonadota bacterium
GTAATGGGTATACCGGAAGGATCCGTTCACCGTGAGTTCCTCCGCCACGCTGACGTCGCCCAGCTTGAAGCCCGAGAGCAGCGGCACCTCCACTTCCGTATAGCCTTCTATCACCCGGTCAGCGCCCGTGGTAATCCCGGACGAGGTGAATCCCCACTGGTTGTCTTCCACCGCCGCCGGGGGCGGGCGGTCGTTGATGCTGCGGCTGCGCCAATCCATGCCCACCACCCCGCGCGCTTCGCCGGCAGGCGCATCAAACAGGCGCCCCTCCAGGGAGAACGCCGCAGTCCACAGATCGTAAGCGGTCTTGAGCTGCTGCCGCGCGCGGATATAATCCACCGCCTCCGCCGGGACCTCGCCGCGCCGCAGGGCATCCTCATTGAACAGGTCCAGGGGAACGCAGTCCGGGTCGGGGCCGTCAGCCAGGATGCGGCTCACCAGCGCGCCTTCGAAGTTGGCGCCGGCCAGGAGCTGGCCCGGGTCCAGGATGCAGTGAAGGTTGCCGTCCGGCCCGATCGCGGCGGACATGGCCCGCGCCACCTTGTCCTTCAACCAGACATCGTACTCCCACTCGCCTCGGCTCCAGGAATACCCGCCGTCAGCCTTCCAGCTGAACTCGCCCAGGTCTCCTTCGAGGCCCAGGCGCAACGCGCCCACGTCGTTCTGCACTTCCGTAACCGGGTCCAGCAGGTTGTAACTCATCACCACCGGCTGGGCGATGCCGCCGATACCGCCGAACGGGTTGGTCGGGTTGGCGGGGTGGACATAAGGAAATAATTGCCGGTACCCGTTGTTGTAGCTTTCATCGCGGTGCGTGAAATAAAATTCGTAGCTGGCGCTGACCGTGCCCAGCAGTCCGCCCAGCTCGAAATCCAGCAGTCCGTCACTGTACGCCTGGATGCGCCGGCGCTCCGGTATCAGGTCCTCTTCGCCCCAGTTGCGGTCGTCCCGGTATCCTGCTTCCGGCACTCTCTCGCCGTTCCTGTCGCCAAGCTCGCGCCAGGGCAGGCCGGTCCCGGCCAGGTCGGCGCCCGGGTCGCGCACCAGGGAAATCGCCGGGCCGATCCCGTACACGTCCACGAAACCGAATACCGAACCAAAGCAGCGGTCGCGCGTGGGCGCATAAATCGAAGGATGGATGCCTCCGTCGGTCAGCGGGCGCTCATCGCAGAAACTGTAGTCCTGTTCGTCCCGCCCTACCGGCCCCAGGGTCGAGAACTCGACCGCGGCGTCGATATAACCACGATCCCAGGTCTTGCCGAACAGTCCGCTCACCGAACCGTAATCGAGTTCATCCTGGTAGTAACCTTCGAGAATAACGTCATCGAAGCGTTTCCTGGTGATGATGTTCACTACTCCGGCGATGGCATCGGCGCCGTAGATGGAGGAGGCGCCGTCCTTGAGGATTTCGATCCGGTCGATGGCGACGTCCGGGATCGAGTTCAGGTCCACGCTGTTGACCTGGCCGCGGGTGCCCGCCGGCGTAAAGCGGCGGCCGTTCACCAGGATCAGAGTGCGGCCCGGATCGAGGCTGCGCAGGCCGAACGTGTTGACGCCGGGGCCGCCGGAAACTACGAAACCGCCGAACGTGTTGTCAACCTGTGCGCCGGAGGCCAGGGCGCTGGTTTGCAATATCTCCGAGGTGTTGGCCATGCCCGCCAGGGTGGCGCTCTCGCTGGTAATGACCGTTACCGGCAAGGCCGATGTGAATGCGTCGCGGCGGATGCGCGAGCCGGTGACGATAATTTCCTCGGTTGCCTCGGTGCGCGCCGGTTGCGCCGTTTCCTCGTCGGTGTCCGCGTCGGGCGGCGGTTGATCGCTCGCCGCAGTCCGGTCAGCGTGCGGTTGCGATTCCTGCGTTTCATCCTGCCGGCCGGGGTCCTGTTCCGCTGTCTCGGTTGCCTGTTGTTCTTCCCCGTCGCCCTGGCCTGCTGCCTGTTCCGCCTGGGGCATCGGCGTTTCAATCATATCCCGCGCCGCCACCGCCGACGCGGCAGGCAACAACAGAACGAGCCCCAGGAGAAGAGGAAAAAGGGATAGTTGCTGCGTCACTGTTGTCGGTTCTCCGGTGAAATTCTGAAAGTCACTTAATGAAGTGATAGATATAGAATGCAAGCTCGGAACACATACTATACTATTCCGTACACAAGTCCAAAGGTGCCCGGATGCACGGGCGCACACGGCGTCCTCAGCCGATGAGCGCCCCGTGGTCGGTAAAGAAGATGACGTCCGCGTCGGTCAGGTCTGCC
>VYEH01000346.1:3573-3871 GCA_009843005.1 Pseudomonadota bacterium
GCAGCGTCACCGACCCGCCGCCGTGCCCGGTGAGGTCGATGACGAGGTCGCCGCCCTGCTGCTGCAGGGCCAGCTCGTCGATGGAGTCGAGGTCCGCGAAGGCGCTGAGGTCGAGCCGGTTGGCCCCGCGCCCGAAGTCGGCCACGGTGTCGGCCCCGCCGCCGGGGGCGAACACGAACACGTCGTGGCCGGGCCCGCCGCGCAGGGTGTCGGCCCCGGGCCCGCCGGCGAGGGTGTCGTTCCCCGGGCCGCCGGCCAGGGTGTCGGCCCCGGCCCCGCCGGCCAGGGTGTCATCGCC
>VYEH01000212.1:0-1161 GCA_009843005.1 Pseudomonadota bacterium
CGTGAAGATGTGATCGTAGGCCTCGCAAATCCTGCCGCTGGTCTCGCGCACCCAAGGCAGCACCGTCGGGTAATCTCGCGGAACGGTCAGGTCGATCTCGAATATATCCGCGATCGTCTCGTGGCCTTCGCTTGACGCCTCGAACGGCAGCGCGCCCGACACCACGACACCGGCCTCCGCTTCCCGGAGCCTGGTCAGGCCCCGATACTCCTGCCGCAATTCTGCGATCTCCGCCTCCAGGTCTTCCCGCACTCAGGGCCTCCAAGGCCTCGCCGCTCCGCCGATATGCACCCGAGCCGGCGCCGCTGCGGCCTCGGTCAGCGTGACCAGGCCAAGATGCGCCGTCACCGCGGCAGTGCCGAGCGCCGCACCAAGCCGGTTCCTTGCCGTCCCGAGCCGGTTCTCTTCGAGAATGTCGACAAGGTCTTCCCGGATTGCGTCGACCCACTGGAAGAACGCCCGCGCCCGGGCATGGTTGTCCTCATGCCAGCGGTCGGCGAAGTTCTCCGCCGGATTTACCGGGTTGCCGATGTACCACGCCCCGTCGGGCAGGCGCCGGATCAGCTCCAGGGAAGCAAGGGCCAGCTCGATCGAACGATTTTCCACCAGTCCCGCATGTCCATGCAGCTTCGAGACGATTGCCGTCAGTGCCGAATACACATCGGCCTCGCCCTGATACAGATGCGCAGCCAGGGTGGTCACGATCATCGAGATCGGCGCGTGTTCGGCTCTCGTGCCACCGTTGAACATCACGTCCCGGTGTCGCTTCATGATCTGAATCGCCCGCTGCAGCGGCGTGCGGACGAGCTGATCGGGGACGTCGTCCACAGATGCGAACACCGTTGGTGCCTGCGCCTGGATCGCCCGCTTCTGCTCGACCCGCACTCGCTGGAGTGCCCCTCGGTTTCTGCCGTCGAACCAGTCGCCGTACCCTCTCGGATTGCTGGCTGACCAGTCGTAGAAGCTCCCCTGCCGGTTCGTGATGGCGATGGACTTGTCCAACACGAACTGAGGGTCCGGCACCGACGGAAGGACGTCGAGGTGAAACCCGATGCCGTCCCGCTCGGCGTAGACGAGCGTCCAGCATCGCTTGCCTTCCTCATCGAGCATCCGGCGATACCGCTCGTGTTCGCGCAGGCGATCACCGACGAGCCGCTTTAC
>VYEH01000212.1:1171-3870 GCA_009843005.1 Pseudomonadota bacterium
CCAGCGCAGCCCGGATACCCGCCTTCTTCGAGCCAATGCCCGACCGCTCCGTACCGGTCGACCGCCTCCTTGAACTTCCCGGGCGGTATATCAATGTCTTCAGCGACCTTCTCCAGGAACCTCGCATACGCATTCCGATCAATCGTCATGACGCTCCTCGTTCAATCTGTAGACGGGGGTGAAGTCCTCGACGGGCGCGTCGAAGAACACTGGTTCCAGGACCGGCAGCCGGTCGCGACCCATTGCGTGTCCAAGACCCTTCAGGTCCCGGATGACTCCGCTGTCGTCCATCCTGTAGGCGTTGTACGGAACCGTGTGGTTGATCCGGTACACGGCATCCCGATCGTGCTCGTGCCCGGTCAGCAGCTTTGCCATTCCCATCGCGCCGTGCGACTGCCCGTCCATGAACAGCTTGACGGCCTTGGCCCCGAGCGTGCCGAGCCCGGCCCATTTCGGGACCGTGTAGGTTTCCTCGAGGCAGCCCAGGCTCAGGACGTGCAGGCTCTCAGGCGCCCAGCCCAGCACCCCGATCGCCTCGACCACGGCGATGGCGATCGGGTTATTGGCCCACACGCCCCCGTCAAGCAGGCCGACATCATGCTGCGTGATGTGCTGCCGGAAGTAGGTAGGGGCGGCGGCCGTCGCCAGAGCCGCATCCACGGCAAGCGAGCGATAATCCGTCTTCAGTCGCGGATGATGCGCGGTCTTGTAGATGTACACGGACCGCGCGACCGGATTCCATGCCGGTACCAGCAACCGGGTCCGCGCATGACCGATCCGCCGGTCGCCCAGGATATCCCGGAGGGCATCCCGGAGCGCGTCAGAGTCGTACTTGTTTCGGTAAAGCCAGCGGACGCCCCGCAGCCTCCTGGCCAGCAGTGCGTAAAGCCCTCGCCGGTCCTGACCGAAGATCTCCGGCCCCCGGCTCTCGTACAGGCCGAGTATCTCCGAGGCCGGGTGCCCGAGCGCCAGGGCGACACTGATGATGCCGCCCGTCGACGTTCCGGCGATCAAGTCGAAATAGGACCCGATGGGGCGATCGAGGTGGTTTTCGAGTTCCGCGAGAAAGGCTGCCGGAAACGTGCCGAGAATGCCGCCTCCGTCAATGCACAGGAGGCGGCGCCTCGTTTGGCCCGGTCGTTCGTCTTCTCCTGCCAACGACGCCTCCTCGTTTCGGTGCCGGCCGGTTCCGCCTTTGTCCGTAGAGACCATCTCGCCAGCATGCCGCCCCGGCATACACCTGGGCCGACACTGCATGGATTCTAGGTGCGATTTTCCATCTGTCAATGTAAGACTTTGACATTATATGTTCGATACCGGAAACTCGGCCCGATGTCGCTGCCTCGGCGGCATTTCAACAGGGAGGAGATGACACCATGCACGCTAGGGATCTCGGATCACGATTGCGCAGGGCGCGCGAATCCCGCGGCCTCAGCCAACAGGCTGCCGCCCAAGCGCTGGACAATCCCCGCACTGCCATCACGCAACTCGAGGCCGGCAGCCGATCCGTATCCACCCTCGAACTGACGCGGTTCTCCGAGCTTTACCTGCGCCCTGTCGCGGACCTCCTGCACGAGGGCCCGACCGACGAGGACCAGGATGTCCTGGTGGCCCTGCACCGTGTGGCTCCGGGGCTGGAGGAGGATCCGGCCACGCACGAACAGGTCACCCGGTGTGTTCATCTCTGCCGGGAAGGCGTTGCGCTCGTGCATCTGCTGGGCACCGAACACCGGTCCGGTCCGCCCAGCTACGACATCCCGCTTCCCCGCTCACCCGGAGAAGCGGTCGCACAGGGAGAAGAGACGGCCGAACAGGAGCGCCGCAGGCTTGGCATCGCCAACGCGCCGATTGCTGACGTATCCGAACTCATTGCTTCCCAGGGCATTTGGGCATCAGGCGTCACGCTTCCCGACGGGATGTCCGGCCTTTTCCTCCGGCATCCCAGCATTGGCTTGGCCATTCTCGTCAATTCGTCCCATCCGAAAGGACGGAAGCGGTTTTCCTATGCGCATGAATACGCCCCCGCCCTCCTCGACCGGAACGGCCACGTGACGGTCTCCAGCACCGACAATTCGTCCGACATGGTCGAAAAACGCGCGAACGCGTTCGCCGCCGCCTTCCTCATGCCGAGAGGCGGAATTCGCACTTCCCTTCGAAACCTCGACAAGGGCCTGCCCAGCCGCCAGGACCATGCGATCTTCGATGCCGCGAGCGGCGGCCACATCGAGGCGGCACAGCGCCCGCCGGCCCGCTCTCAGCGCATCACCTACAAGGACAACGCCATACTCGCGCACCATTTCGGCGTGAGCTACCAGGCCTCCGCCTACCGGCTGAAGAGCCTTCGATACATTTCCACGCGCGAGTGCGGCCACCTCCTCGACAGGGAGAGCGTCGGGCGAGAATACCTTGTTGCTCTCAGCAAGTTCGATGACGTCGGCAACCGCGAACGGAAACAATACTGGGATCGGGAACTCCGCAGCGAGATCGCGCATCTCGCCATCGAGGCCTACCGCCGCGAGGAAATCTCCCGCGGCCGGGTCCTGGAATTGAGCAAGACCCTCCGGATCGGCGGCGACACCTTGCTCAACTTCGCCGAAGCAGCGCGCGGGGAGTGATCCTGGTGGTGGCCCCCTGGGTCCGACAGTTGCATTGAATGCACTTGACCCGCGTGCCGGACATTCGGGGGATCGACGCCCATG
>VYEH01000105.1:0-2960 GCA_009843005.1 Pseudomonadota bacterium
CGGTCAACCCGCATCGCCCACCACCATGGGCAAGGAGATGGCCAATTACGCGCATCGCCTGTCGTCTCAGGTGGCGGAGTTCTCGCAAGCACGGATCCTCGGCAAACTCAATGGCGCCGTGGGCAATTTCAACGCCCATCTGGCGGCATATCCCGAAGCGCCGTGGCCGCAAATCAGCAATCGGTTCGTCGAATCCCTGGGGCTTGAGAGCAATCCGTATACGACCCAGATAGAACCCCATGACTGGATCGCCGGGTATTGTCACGCTTTGCTCCGCATCGATACCGTGATGCTGGACCTGTGCCGCGACATCTGGGGATACGTCAGTCTGGGCTACTTCCGCCAACGTGCGGCGGCGGGTGAGGTGGGTTCCTCCACGATGCCACACAAGGTGAATCCCATCGATTTCGAGAACGCCGAAGGCAATCTCGGCGTCGCCAGCGCACTCCTGGGGTTCCTGGCGGAAAAACTGCCCCGGTCCCGATGGCAGCGGGACCTGACCGATTCGACCACGCTACGCAACCTGTCGGCGCCCCTGGGGCACAGTCTGCTCGCGGTTGAATCGTGCCTGCGTGGCCTGGACAAGCTCGAAGCAGACCGAGACCGATTGCAGCAAGATCTGGTGGCCAATCCCGAAGTGCTTGCCGAAGCCGTGCAAACGGTCATGCGCCGCTACGGCATTGCCGATGCCTACGAGCAACTCAAGGCACTCACCCGTGGCCAGTCCATCGAACTCGATGGACTGGAGGAATTCATCGCGGGACTGGACATCCCCGAAGATGCACGGGCCCGGCTTGCCGCGCTGTCGCCAACCGACTACGTTGGGTTGGCCGCGCGACTGGCCAGCGAAATCTGAAGTTAGATTGAGCGGGCAGCGCGGTGCCGGTGCCTGCGCCGTATCGCCTCACATTCCCAGTCGAAACACCCGGCCATCGTCAATCAGCAGGTGCCGGTTGTCGACAATGTTCGGCACGCCGACGCGAAACGCATATTCCCCGTCGCCGTCACCGAACACGATGTGATAGACGCGGCCGTTGCCTGCCTCGTCCCGCTCGGCAGGCAGCCGTACAACCGTTGCCTCGTCCGTTTCTATAATTTCCACGTCCGGGCTTGACGAATCCGCCGCTTCATCCTGCCAGACCCCTGTCATAGTGACCGGCATGAGTTGGCCTTCCGGCTGAGACGCCGACGCGATTCGAATCTCATGCACGTCGCCATTTGCTTCCCAGAACTGCGGCATGGCTTCGGTCACGGTCCAGGCGCCGCAGTCGCGCACCTGCGGATCGCCCTGCAAACAAAAAGGCGCATTTGCCGGTGTGTAGTTCAGGTCCTCGTTGTAGGTGCAGTTGTCATCGGCCCCACATGTCCAGTGATCCTGGGCTAGCGACGGGACCAGCGTGTAGAACGTGCGCGGACGGCCGTCAGGATAGACCGGCGCAAACACCGAGTCCGGCTGGTCCTCTTCCAGGGCCTCGGGAACCGGTACGCCACGCGAGGCGTATTCATCCGAATCGGGCAACCCGAACGGCACCAGCGGCCCCATCGATATGATCGCGCCGCTGCCGCCGGATTGCGGATCCCCCCACTCATCTCCGGTACGTCCATGGGTATAGAAAAACGTTTCGCCGTCCCTGATCACGTGACTCGTGTATGGAAAATACACGCTCGTGTCGTACCCGTTGGCCTGGTTTCCGCCGGGGTGCCTGACGTGGCCGAAAATTGACCATTTGAGCGGAGTCGTGTCCCAGTAGTAGCCGATTCGCCAGTCGCGTATGCCGGCGTACTCGAGCTGCTCGATGAAATCGAGCTGCTCGGGCAATGTCATGCCGAACATGTCGGCCAGGCTCGGATACCAGATCTTGTCGAACCCCGCCTGATAGACGACCCGTTCGCCGTCGATATCCACGAGGAAAAGCCGGCCGGGCTCGGTATCCGGTCCGAATGGCTGAGCCGCTGCGTTCGACGAAAACAACAGAACCGCAAAAAGTACCTTGTACATCGGATTACCCCCTGGTTCAGTGACTCAGTCAATTCTTGCCGAGAAACGTACGGAAATTTCGCGGGGTCTGCTCATCGAGGCCGGACCGCCATTCAGACACCATACGCAGTAACCCTCGTCAGTCAGGTTTTTCCCAAGCAGGGTAATGGAATAATTCTCATTGGGAGCTACCAGGCGCACGCTGGCATTGAGAAGCGTATGGCTTGGAGAAAGTTCTGTCGGATAGTACGAAATATCCGTGTAGGTTTCACCGGAACTGGCTACATCGCCACGGAGTCTGACGTCCCATGCGCCGATGGCATCATTCATGTAGAGGTCGGCATAAAACGATCCCTTCGTTTTGGGGGCGAAAGGGAGTTCATAGCCCGAGAGGTCGCAAACGCCCATCGCGTTGCGCGCTCTCTCCGGGCAATCCGCAGAACCCAGGAAATTATCGTAGACAGCATCGGTATAGGCAAAATTACCGCCCACCGTGAGCGATCCATTGACGTTCCAGGCAAGATCCGTCTCCAGTCCCTGAACGGTGGTATCTGCTGCATTGGCCACAGAAAAGACACTGATTCCAGTGGAAGTTACTATCCCGGTCGCAGCTTGCAATCCTTCAAGAGACATATGGAAGAGAGTTGCATTGAATAACAATGCGCCGTCCAGCCAGGTGGTCTTGGCGCCAAGTTCAAAGTTGTTGTTGGTTTCTGCGTCAAACGAAAAATCCGCGAAGGGACTGTCAATACGATCGCTGAAGCCGCCGGTCTTGTGTCCCTGCGCAAAACTCGCATAGAGCATGGAATCGTTTTGCGTAAACCACTGAGCGGTGATGGAACCGGTAAATTCGCCTTCGGAACGACTGTCGCTGACGGATATGGGCGGCCCGCCGGGTCCGCCTGGAATGGGCAGGACGGTAAGCGTACCGTATTCCCTGAAAAACCGCTGAAAGGCAAAGCTCTTGTCTTCACTGGAATAG
>VYEH01000105.1:2970-3867 GCA_009843005.1 Pseudomonadota bacterium
CGCCCGCCAACGATCAAGTTCAGTTGGTCGCTCAAGCTCCAGCGTACTTGAGCAAAAGCTGCAAGGCTCTCCGTCTGCTGATTCCAGGGTTCACTTCGGCTCAAGTACAACATGCCCATGGGCGTACCGGCAAAGAGCGTCGTCAGGTTAAGGTCCGACATCTGATTTCGATCAATGTCGCTGTCCTCATAGTACGCGCCAAGGATATAGTCGAACTGCCCGGCGTCCACGTCCGAGGTGAAGCGCAGTTCCTGGCTGACGCCGGAAAACCCCTCGATCCTGGTCGCCTTGAATGCCTGGGTAACGCCTGCGTCCAGACCGTTGAATTGATGGTGATAGTCATAAGTCTGATAAGCGGTGATCGAGGTCAAGGTGCCTGCATTGAAGTCATAATCCAGTCTTAGCGTGTTGTTCCCGGTTTCCGAATCGCGCAACGGACACCATGATCCGGTATTGATGGTTTCGCCGTTAACAGTCGCAAACGTATCGGCACAGTTCATATCGATGTACCAGTCCATCCCCGGAGTGAAATCCGGTGAAAATCTCGATAACAGAGGCGAGGTTCCACCACCGGGCATTTCCGCGGTGTCAGAACCGAGGAAGTCGTACTGCTGCCGCTCCACTTTCAGGTTGGCAGTCAACCGATCGTTGGGTGTCCACCTCAGTTTGACACGGATCCCCTGATCGGAGCGGTCGACTCCATCCGGACCTTCAAGCCGATTGATGTAATATCCGTCACTGTTTCGTAATCGCACGGCTATGCGGCCCGAAAACTCATCGCTCAGCGGGCCGGAAACGTACCCCTGCAGCTCCTGGGTACCGTCTGTGGTGCTATAGCTGCCCGCTGAAAGATTGATGCCGGATTCAAAGGTATCCGTGGGGTCGGCGGTTCTCAAG
>VYEH01000430.1:0-3448 GCA_009843005.1 Pseudomonadota bacterium
GAGCAACTGCACGACCCGCAGGTCCGCGCCGTGGTTGAGCAGGTGGGTGGCGAAGGCGTGACGTACCGTGTGCGGGGAGAGCTTCCTGGCGATGCCCGCCTTGCGGGCGTGACGCTTGATCAGGTACCAGAAGGTCTGGCGTGTCATGGGGCCGCCGCGGCGCGTGGGGAACAGGTATTCCGTCTGACGCCCGGCCAGGATCTCCGCGCGGGGCCCGAGGACGAACTTGTGCAGCCAGTCCTGCGCTTCGTCGCCCAGGGGGATCAGCCGCTCCCGATCGCCCTTGCCGATGATCCTCAGCACGCCCTGGTTCAGATTGACCTGTGAGAGCTTGAGGCCGACCAGTTCGGAAACCCGTACGCCGGTGGCGTACAGCAGTTCCAGCATGGTGCGGTCGCGGTGGCCGAGGGGCCGGACCACGTCGGGTGCGGCGAGCAACGCTTCCACGTCGGCCTCCGTCAGCGAGTGCGGCAGGCGCTGGCCGACGCGGGGCATTTCGATCAGCGCTGTCGGATCCTCCGCGATCCTGCCCTCTCTCAGCAGGTAACGGTAGAAGCGCCGGAACGCGGATAGCTGGCGCGCGGTGGACCGCGGCTTCGCGCCCTTGCCCACCCGCCAGGCAAGGTATTCCAGGAGATCGGCTTCGGAGGCGTTCACCAATTCAACCCGGCGCTCGGTGAATCGCCTGTTCAGTGCCAGAAGGTCGGTCCGGTAGGCGCGGAGCGTGTTTTCCGACAGGCCGCGCTCGGCCCAGATCCCATCCAGGAACCAGTCGATGGCTGCAGCCGGGTCTGCGAAATGGCCGGCCTGCCGGTGCCTGGGATGCGAACTGCCCTGGGTCATATCTGTTTCAGCTTGCCACAGCGGCGATTGCGCCGGAACGGATTAATGCTATGTTCCGCCTCGATGATCATTCTGAAACTTCACGTGCTGCAGTTGTATGGCCGCGTGGCGAGGCGTGTCCCGTCCGTGGTCGAATCGGCCGGTCCGGGAAATGGCGGTTAGGACCCTTAAACTATTGTCACGCGCCATCTTCGGCCCCTTCGTGTGGCTGATGCTGGCAGCAGCGGTCATTCCGACTTTGGTGTTGCTCCTCTTCACGCCTACCCTTGGCGGACGGCGGCGTGTGGCGCACTTCGGCGCCCGGGCTTTTCTTCTGCTGATCGGCAGCACGCCCCGCGTGGAAGGGATCCGCAATCTCCCGGACGAGCCCTGCGTGGTTGTGGCCAATCACGCCAGCTATCTGGACGGCATCATCCTCAAGGCAGCGCTTCCCCCGAATTTCACGTTCCTGATCAAGGCCGAGATGACGTCCGTCCCATTGGCGGGCTTTTTGCTGAGACGCATCGGGTCGGCGTTCGTCTACCGCGAGGACGATTCGCACCGGCTGAGAACCGGGCGGCGGTTGCTCAAGGCCGCCATGAGGGGCGAATCGCTGGCGTTTTTCCCCGAGGGCACCTTCGACGGCAAGCCGGGGCTCAAGCCGTTCCTCCCCGGTGCGTTCGCCGCCGCGTGGCGGGCGAAACTGCCGGTTGTTCCCGTGGTCATCAGCGGCTCCCGCCGCATGCTGCCCGCGGAGGTTTGGTTGTGCGCGCCGGGCAAGCTGTTCATTACCATATGCGCCCCAGTGGATTCCGCTGCGCAGGAGTCGGCGTCTGAACTGGCGGCAGCCACGCGGCGGTCCATGCTCGAGCGGCTCGGTGAGCCCGACCTGGAAAAGGCGGAGTCGCGATGACGCATTTCATCTGGAGGCAGGCGGAACAGCGATGACGAATCCCATCTGGAAGCCGTCGCCCCGGCGAATTGCAGACAGCAACATGCAGCGGTTCCTCCAGGAGCAGGCACATCGGCTGGAGAAGCCGGAATACGAGGCCCTCTATCGATGGAGCCTGGATCGCAATGCCGAGTTCTGGGCCGCATACTGGGAATTCAGCGGTATTCGCGCGATGACGCCCTACCGAAGCGTGCTGACCGGCCCGGACCGCATGCCCGGCGCACGCTGGTTCGAGGGCGCCCGGCTGAACTACGCGGACAATCTGCTGCGCCCCGAACATCGGGGGACCGCACTGGTCTTCTACAGCGAGCGCGGCGATCGCATCGAGATGAGCTGGGACGAGTTGCGCCGGGATGTGGCCGCACTGGCGCGAGCGCTGCGATCCATGGGCGTCGGCGAAGGGGATCGAGTCGCCGGACTGCTGCCCAACCGGCCCGAGGCAGTGGTCGCCATGCTGGCTTGCGCGAGTCTGGGTGCCTTGTGGTCATCCTGTTCCCCGGATTTTGGCGTGGGCGCCGTACTCGACCGCTTCGGCCAGATCCGGCCCAGAGTGCTGTTCGCGACCGACGGCTATCTCTACAACGGCAAGACCATCGACTGCCGGCCCGCGCTGGCTCGTGTCGCTGAACGGATCGACTCCCTGGAGGCGGTGATCGTCATCGGTTATGTCGAACCTGAGCCGAATATTACGGGGGTGCCGGGCGCCCGACGGTACGTGGATATTTTGGCCAGCGCATCAAACAAGGAGCCGTCCGGCACGGGGGCGTCAGGTATGGGCGTATCCGGTGCCTGGACGTCCGGCGCCGATGCATCCAAATCTGAGGCAGGCGACGCTGAGGCTCCAGAATTCAAGGCGCTGCCGTTTTCCCACCCGCTCTACATCATGTATTCCTCCGGAACGACCGGCGTTCCCAAGTGCATCGTTCACGGCGCCGGCGGCACGCTGATACAGCACCTCAAGGAACTCCAGCTCCACTGCGACATCAAGCCGGGCGATGCGGTGTTCTACTTCACGACGACCGGGTGGATGATGTGGAACTGGATGGTGTCCGCGCTGGCGCTCGGGGCTACACTGGTCCTGTTCGACGGCTCGCCCTTTCACCCGGACCCCGGCGTTCTCTGGCGGATCGCGGAACGCGAGCGTCTGGCGGTATTCGGAACCAGCGCGAAGTACCTGAGCGCGCTGGAAAAGTCCAGCTACCGTCCCGCGGAACACGTTCGGCTGCCCCGCCTCGCCAGCGTGCTTTCCACCGGTTCGCCGCTGGCGCCATCAAGTTTCGACTTCGTCTACGAGCACATCAAGGAGGACCTCCAGTTGTCCTCCATTGCCGGCGGCACGGACATCATTGCCTGCTTCATCTCCGGCAATCCCATGCTGCCGGTTTACCGGGGTGAACTACAGTGCAGTGCGCTGGGATTGGCGGTGGACGTCTTCGACGACAGGGGCAGGCCGGTGCGCGGCCAGAAAGGCGAGCTGGTCTGCACGGCGCCCTTCCCGTCCATGCCGGTGTCGTTCTGGAACGATCCCGGCGATGCCATGTACCGTGCCGCCTATTTCGAGCGTTTCCCCGGCGTCTGGTGTCACGGCGACTACGTGGAAATGACCCCGAACGGCGGCTTCGTCTTCCACGGCCGTTCGGATGCCATTCTCAATCCCGGCGGTGTGCGCATCGG
>VYEH01000430.1:3458-3867 GCA_009843005.1 Pseudomonadota bacterium
GGTCAGGAGTGGGAAGGGGACGTGCGCGTGGTGCTCTTCGTTCGGACGCAGCCCGGCTATCGGCTGGACGACGGTCTGGTGGAAAGAATCCGGCTTGCGGTCCGGCGCGATGCCAGCCCGAGACACGTTCCGGCCAAGGTCCTCGAAACTCCGGATATTCCCAGGACGCGAAGCGGGAAGATTGTCGAGCTTGCGGTTCGGGACGTGATTCACGGGCGGGAGGCGGTCAATGCGGATGCGCTTGCCAATCCCGAGGCGCTGGACTACTTCAGGAATCGGGCCGAGCTGGCTTTGTGACTACGTGGGGGCGCGAATGCCTGTGCCGACAGCCCATTGGGGGGTAAAATAGCCCCCCAACCCAGGCGGGCGGAGCTAGGCGCGCGGGCCACCCGGGCCGACCAGGGCCCGC
>VYEH01000092.1 GCA_009843005.1 Pseudomonadota bacterium
CATCGTCACCGACGCCGACCCGCAGACGAAATCGGACAACAGCGTTGACTGCGTCGAAGTTCGATACCAGAACACGCGTCTGCCGAACGGCAGGACGATCGAATCCGAACTTTGGTATCAGAAGAGCGAGACGGAGGGTCTGGATGGCGACGACAGTGCCTGGGGCGCCCGTTTCTGGATGCCGAACAGCGCCGGGTTCAGAGGCGGATTGGGTATCAAGGAGGTAGGAAAAAACTTCAATCCCGCGCTTGGGTATCTGAACCGATCGGACATCCTCGATACTTCAGGTGAATTCGGTTACACCCACCGCCCGACCGGCAGCTACGTGCGGTCAATCTACGGGGGCGTCACAGCCCAGCGGATCGAGCGGTTGACGGGCGGGCTGCAGAGCGAGCTGACGAGACTTCGGTTGCAGTTCGAAAACCAGACCGGGGACGCTCTGACGTTCATGGCTCAGCAAGAGAAAGAAGGTCTTGTCCAGCCGTTCGAAATATCGCGCGGTGTCGTCATTCCAGTCGGCGAATACACTTTCGATCTGTACGGTGTGAACCTGAACACGGGTCCACACCGCCGGCTGGTGACAACCCTCCGCGCCGGAGCGGGCACGTTTTATGATGGCAGGCGCTCCTCTGCCAACATGCAGATGGAATGGACGCCCATTCCCCAGTTCAGGGCGCTTGTTGCCTACAACCTCAATGACATCGAGCTTCCCCAGGGGGACTTCGTTCGCCGGTTGTTTCGGCTCGGGCTCGACTACATCTATTCTTCGAAGCTCTCCTGGGTCAATCTGCTGCAGTACAGCAACGATTCGGAGGTTGCCGGCATCAATAGCCGGATACACTGGATTCCCGAGGCGGGGCGAGAACTGTTTGTCGTGCTCAATCACAATCTGGAAGATCCGGACTTCGACAACGAATTCCATTCATCGTTTGCGGACTTCTCCGTACAATACCGGCATACATTCAGGTTCTGATGTATGCACATTTGTCAAGTAGGTACTGAATTATGATCCGTAGCTATCTGATTCTAATCATACTCTTCGTGTCCGGTTCCGCAATTGCGCATCACGCCGCCACAGGCCGCTATGCGCCGGACGGCTTCGGCGAAATCGAGGGCGAGATCACCGATATTTTCTGGCGCAATCCCCATGTACGGTTCCTGATCAGCCGCGCCGGCGATAACGGGGATGTCGCGGAATGGGAGGTCGAATTCGGTTCCGTCAATACGCTGGAGCGCATCGGGGTCAGCCGCGATCTGGTATCGGTCGGGGACCGGGTGAGCGTCTACGGACGCATGGGGCGTGATGGGCTCCAGGCGATGTTTGCGGGGTCCATCGTCATGCCGAACGGCGAAGAGTTACCTCTGCAGGCAGGCGTCGAACGTCGCTATGGATTGACGGAGAGCGCTTTTCGTGAAGCCCGCGCCACCGATTCTGCGTTGCGCGCGGACATTTTCAGAGTCTGGTTGCCGCTTGAGCGACCCAATACCGGCGCGGGCAACACCGTGTACCCGTTGACTCAGGCAGGGCAGGCGGTACTGGCCTCCTGGAATCCCGAGAGCGATCCGGCCTTGCGTTGCATTCCGCCGGGGTTGCCCACAGCGATGGACAATCCCTATCCCATCGAGTTCGTCGATCGCGGCGGTGTCATCGAGTTGCGGCTGGAGGAGTGGGACGGGCTGCGCACGATCTACGTGGAAGGGGAGGGCGACCCGGTACAACCGCGTATGGGCCGCTCCGTGGGGCGCTGGGAAGGACGTTCGCTGGTCGTGGAAACCACTGACATGGACTGGCGCTACGTGGATGATCTGGGCACGCCGCAGAGCGAGGACGCGGTGATAGAAGAACGCTTCACGCTCAGCGAGGACGGTATCCGCCTCGATTGGGAAGCCCGGATTTCCGATCCGGTCAATTTCACCGAACCGGTGGTGATGGCAGGCGCCTGGACCTGGGTACCCGGGCACGAGATCAAGTCGTTCAACTGCGCGCTGCCGGAACCCGCAAACTGAGGGCTGAGGACCCGGACGTCGGGACGTGCCGGCGCGGGCACGGTGCCTGGCTCAGGGTGACGACTTGCCTGCGACCGAGTAGGTGATCTGCTCGTTTCGCGTCGCCAGCATTTCCTCGATCGTGATGTCCTTCATGCCGGCATAGATGTCGAGGTTGCCGACGCCGGTCACCACACCGAGTTTTTCAAGCACGAAAAACGTAGCGCCGCGGTGGATGAGCCCGCGCCAGTCGGATCGCGAGATCAGATCTCGGTCGACCGAACCGAGCCCGGCTTCCTTCATGTGTTGTTCCGGATTCTCCCTGAAGCGCGCGCGCCACGCGGGATCGATCAGATCGTGCAGAAACGCGTTCAGCCTGTATGCGCTCGCCAGTCGTTCCAGGGAAAAGGGGTAGGTGCCCGGTACGGCGTCAAGACCGTGCAATTGTTCATACGCATCGTCGGCGGCCTTCCCGTCCTGCGCCGTCTCGCCCTCATCGTCCAGCACCAACGTGGCAATGGCTGTCATCGACGGCAGGTAGTAACTCTGCTGGACCCTGCTGACGTTGTCGGACAGCGCCCCGCGCATGACCAGCCACATGATGATTTCCACCGATTCGGCGCCGCCGCGCAGGGCCAGTTCGGCGTGTGTCATCCGTGTGATCGCCTCAGGGTCCTTTTCGATCAGGTCCAGGAACTCCATGTCCCAGTCGGGATTGTTGAAGCCTGCGCGCTCACCGTGCACCTGGTGGGAAAGACCGCCCGTGCCGACGATGGCGACGCGCATGTTTTCGGGGTAGCTCAAGACGGCCCGCCTCAGGGCGCGGCCAAGCCGGTAGCAGCGTCGCGCCGTGGGAATCGGGTACTGCAGGACACCGACCTGCAAGGGAACGATGGGCACGATCCACTGCTTTCCCGTCATGTTCACCAATGACAACGGTGAGAAGCAGCCGTGATCCAGTGGCCGGTCCCTGAAGAACGCGAGATCGAATTCCTCCGCCATCAATGAATGCCCGATGTGCCGGGCGAAATCCGCGTGCCCGGAGATCGGCGGCAGGTCCCTGGCTCCGCCGCCCTCGTCGGCGGGCTGGTAGGTGTCGTCGACCCCCAGGGCGAAGGCGGAATAGTGATCGAAGAAAAATGATGTCACGTGGGCGTTGTAGATCACGAACAGGACATCCACGTCGCGGTCGACGACCCAGTCCCGAACCTCACGCAGGTTCTTGAAGACCGGGGTCCAGCCTGGATCGCCCTCCAGGTCGCGATCCACCGCGAACCCGATCGTAGGTGTGTGGGAAACGCCGATACCGCCAACGATCTGCGCCATTGCACGCCCCGGAAAGACTGGTTGAGCAGGCGGCAAGCATAGTCGTTTGTCGGGTCGGGGTAAATCGCGTGGAGGCCGTGTTCGCTTGCATCGATGGATCGTCTTTGATTATCGGAAGATGCTTTTTCGCGTGTTGGTCTTGTTGTGCCTGGGTACTTTGCCCGACGTGCGCATCGGCGCCGGGGAGGAGATCGCAGTGAACCTTCATCTGATGGCGTAAGGTGCCAACAGCCCCTGAGCCAAATGGGGGAGAAGAAATGCATTCAGGAAAACGGCGTGCAAACGTCTGGGGATTGGTCGGGCTGATGGGTCTCTGCATGTCGATGGCCGCTCCATCGACGCCCGGGGCCATACGAAGCGTGCCCGGCCGTGGTCTGTCGAAACTCACCTGTTCGAAGGATCCAGGCTACAGAGATTCTTCGTCCAGGAACGGTACAAAGCGGACTGGAAGCACGTCCGTGACGCGGGTATCGCCCTCAGCGGTTTTCTCAAGGACCTGGAGTGACTGGATCGTGTACTCGGGACCCACACGAATCACCATGCGCCC
>VYEH01000186.1:0-6145 GCA_009843005.1 Pseudomonadota bacterium
GCTCTGCGGGGCCCACGAGAATATTGCGCTTGCGCTTCAGGTCGCCGTGGGCGACGCCGGCATCGTGCATCATTCGCAGCGTCTCCAGTAGTCTGGCATAGAACGTCTCGCGGTTGGTCAGTCCGACATCCAGGGCGTCCAGGGTATCGCCCGGGATGTATTCAAGGACGAGGTAGCGGTCATCGAGGCATCCGTAGCATCGGGGAATACCGGGAATTCCCTTCAGGCGGCGGTAGACATCCGCCTCTCTTCGGATTGAAGCCAGGCTGAGGGTTCTCAGCAATCCCCAACCGGATGGCTCCTTGATGGCAAAGTCACCGGTGGGTCCCTTGTATATTCGAATCGAGGCCTGGTATCCGGGGGTGGGTACGATGCCCGCGTCGCTCGAATCGAGCCAGTCAAGGATCGTTTGGCGTTGGTCCGGACTCAGTGTCTGGGGATCATCCGGCATCTCTCACCGATTCCTTTCATGGCAGCTGCCGGATGATGTTGAAGAGGCACGCAGCGATGATGAGGGCGATCAGGGGTTCGCCGTTGCGTAGCAGGCTCTTGCGGAATGACCATCCGCCGGCGAAGGCTCCGCGCGGGTTCCTGAAGGTCGGCATGAGCGCCGGTACGTCCCCGGCCCACTTGAGCCATCGGTCGCCGAAAAGATTGTGCAGCTTGCGGTCCTCGTACTCGATGGCGGTGGGGTAGTAGAACCAGAAAAAGGCCAGCGCGATGACGACTGCCCACCACTGGCCGCTGGCGACGGCGAATCCGCTGACGATGGCGATGTTGCCCGTGTAGAGAGGGTGGCGCACGATGGCATAGGGGCCGTCGGTGGCCAGTTCGCGGTTCTTGGTGATGAATCCGCTGGCGAAGAGCCGCAGCGCGGCGCCCGCGACGATGAAGGGCGTGCCGAGCATCAACACCAGGTCGTCCGGGAGGGCGGTGACGCTGAACCAGAGCATCAGCACCACTGCAAGCACCTGCCTGGACGCTTCGTGGTACCGCAGTTTGCGGACGAGTTGCGTGAGCGCGCCGCCCGGCGCGAGATCATCGGTGCGGTGTGACATGGTGATCGACTGTGTTCAACGGGCCGGTACCGATGATAATAGAATGCCCGCTGACGGTGACCAAGCAATCTGCTGAATTGACGTGACAGAGGACTTTTCAGGATTCGCAACCCGCTCGGTGGTGATGGCGCCCCGCGGCATGGCGGCCACGAGCCATCCCGTGGCGACCCAGGTTGCCGTGGATGTGCTGAAGGGGGGCGGTTCGGCCGTGGACGGGGCCATCGCGGCCAATGCCGCGCTCGGCCTGATGGAGCCAACCGGGTGCGGCGTCGGCGGGGACCTGTTCGCGATCCACTGGGACGCCGGCTCACGGGAGCTGACAGGCCTGAACGCCAGTGGACGCGCGCCCCGGGCACTGAGCCTGGATCACCTGCGCAGCGTCTGTGGGCGTGAGGGCATTCCCTCAAACGGGCCACTTTGCGTCAGTGTTCCCGGCGCGGTGGACGGCTGGTTTGAGCTCCATGAACGATTCGGCCGGCGTCCGATGGCCGATCTGCTGGCGCCGTCGATCGGTTACGCCGAGGATGGATTCCCGGTTACCCCCGTCATCGCCAGGCATTGGGCTTCGGACGGGGCCGTTCTGGGGCACTATCCCGGCTTTGCGGAGGTGTATCTCCCCGGCGGGCGTGCGCCTCGCGCGGGCGAGATTTTCCGTAATCCCAGGTTGGCGGAGTCCTATCGGCAGATAGCCGCGGGCGGCCGCGAGGCCTTCTACCGGGGCGAGATTGCGCGCGGAATCGATCGCTATATGGCCGAGCAGGGCGGGTTCCTGCGCTACGATGACCTGGCCTCGCACCGCTCCGAATGGGTACAGCCGGTGTCCACCACTTACCGCGGCTACAAGGTCTGGGAACTGCCGCCCAACGGCCAGGGCATCGCCGTGCTGCAGATGCTCAATCTACTGGAGGACGATGACCTCGGCGGCATGGGATGGGGAAGTCCGGGGTATCTTCACCGGCTGATCGAGGCCAAGAAACTGGCGTTTGAGGACAGAGCCCGGTACTACGCCGATCCGGCGTTTGCCGAGGTACCGGTGGCGGAGCTGATCTCCAGGCGTTACGCGCGGGAACGCCGCCGGCTGATCGACCCCGAACGGGCTTCCAGAATGGTGCCCGGGGGCGATCCCGCAGTCCTCAACCGTGGCGATACGGTCTATCTGAGCGTGGCCGATGAGCATGGCAACATGGTTTCTTTCATCCAGAGCAACTTCCACGGAATGGGTTCGGGGATGACCCCGGCGGGCCTGGGATTCGTGCTTCAGGACCGTGGCGGAGCGTTCAGCCTCGACCCCGGTCACGCAAACGTCTTTGCACCCGGGAAGCGGCCGTTCCATACCATCATTCCTGCCTTTGTCACCCTGGACGGCGGTGCCTTCATGAGCTTCGGCGTCATGGGGGCCGACATGCAGCCCCAGGGCCAGGTCCAGGTGCTGGTCAACATCATCGACTTCGGCATGGACATCCAGACGGCCGGCGATGCGCCTCGGCTGCGCCACGACGGCTCCAGCGATCCCAGGGGCGGCCGCATGAGCGACGGTGGCACTGTCTACCTGGAATCCGGCTTTCCCGAGGGCACAGCCCTGGCCCTGGAATTGCTGGGGCATCGCGTGCAGACAGGCGCCGAGGGGCTCGGCGGTTTCGGCGGCTATCAGGCAATCCTCCGGGATCCGGACAGTGGCGTCTACTCGGGCGCGTCGGAGTCCAGGAAGGACGGCCACGCTGCCGGATACTAGTGTCCCGTCCCGATCCAGGGCTGCGGCGGGCATCAGTCCAATGACATTCGCGGGCGCCCCTGCAGGTGGCGCATGCGCTCGAAGACATCGACACCCATTTGTCTCAGCAGGTCGATCATGTCGATGGGGACCCAGTTTTCGGCGATCAGGCCGCCTTCGACCCGATAGAAGTCCATGACGCGCATGCCCACTGGCTTGCCGGTGGGCGGCATCGCCAGGAATCCGGGACCCAGGTGTGTCGCCACCACGCTCGGCCAGCCGCCCGTCACCGCGTAGTTGCCATCGCCGACCCGGCCGAAATGGTGCTCGACGCGGCGGTCGGGAAAGGCGCGCAGGAACGGTATCTGGTGGTGGGCGCGAAAACCGCGGAGTCCACGGGTCGTACCGATACCCGACGGCCCGTACCAGAGGAAATCGGGGGTCCAGTATTGCTCGTGGTCCATGCTCTCGAGGCGCTTGCCGTCGAACCTGAGCAGTCCGGCGTGCATTTTCCTGACCAGTTGAAGCGATTCGGCGCCTCCGTCGGGATCGACGGTATCAGGCAGGATCCCGTCCTGGGTTGCCGGACCGGGCCAGCGGCCCTCGGCGCCCAGCGCCGGTGCAATCGGATAGCAACCGGCCTGGCGCATGAGGTCGAGCATGTCGGCAATCATCCAGGTTGCAGAAATTCTGCCGTTGACCAGCCGATGAACTTCCCCGTAGCGAACATGCACGACGCCATGCGTCGGTGGAATGTCGAACAGCGGCCCGGTGAACGTGCCCTGAAAGTGACCCATGACCGCGACAAGGTCCCGGCCGTCGGATTCGCCGGCGATCAGGATCGAGTCGCGGCGCTGAAGGTCCGGTAGCGCCGATCGCAGCGGATGCCAGAGCGCATCCGCAATTTCCGCGGCGCCGGAACACTCGTTGACCGGGTGGAAGGCAAACAGGCGCGCGTCATCTGCGTAAATCGATCCGACTGCGTTTTCGAGTTTGTCCGCGGAAGCGTGGCACAGCGCCTTGAAGCTGTGGTGGACACGAAGCTTGTTTCGAATATGCGCTTCAGCCCGCGGCATTCGTCAGGTTGCCGTCACCGGCCGCAAGGTGCGCAGGGGAAGGAATTGCGCGTACCGGCGGCTGCGGATCGTCACCGCCGCGCACGATGTAGGCTTCGACTCGTTCGGGTCCGAAATTGCCGAAACTGCGCTGCATCCCGATGGGGATGGTCAGCACGTCGCCCGGACCGAGCCTTACCGCACCGTCGGCAAGCAACACGTCGAGCCGCCCCCTGTGCATCAGAATGACTTCTTCCTCGCGCCGGAAATGAGGCACTGTTTCGGTGCCCGGCAGGGCTGTGAACAGGTGAAGATGGAAGCCGTGCGGCCAGTTGATCTTGCCCGCACCCAGGCCGTCGGCGCCGTCTGCGGAACTGATGATCGGTAGCTCCCGAACCGGTTCCGAACCTTCGCCCGGTTCCTGCAGCAACTCGTGGCGCCGGACGATGCAGTCGATCAGAGCATCGGTGGTGAGTCGATCGAGCCGGGCAACGTCTGCCTCGCTGGTCGGCCGCATCGCGCGCTTGCCCTCCGGAATCCTCTCGCCGCGTGCGGTATCCACGAGGCTGCCGTCCTCGAGGAGAATCAGTCCATGTTCCCGCGCCTGGTCGAATACGTAGGGCGCCCAGGTCACCATGCCGGGGTCGTCGCCGCCCAGAATGGCGAACATGTAACCGACATCGTCGCCGACGTTCCTGAAGCCCCGGAAAACGTGGATGGGAATGGAGATGGTATCGCCGGGGCCCACCGTGACTTCTCCATCCCCGCAGTCGACGCCTGTGTAGAACGTCCACTGCCCGGAATGGACGATGAATACCTCGGCAGTTTCGTGACTGTGTTGGGAGTTGATGCACCCCGGGGGCTGGCGGGCTCCTCCGACATTGAATCCGTGCGGGATATCGATGTGCACGAACTGGTCGGGACTCTCCGCGACCCCGGGACCGATGATCGTAAAATTCTCCTTCTCGGTGCTTCCGGGCGTTCGGGTGTCGATGAACGCGGTCGTGCAGGGCCGCAGGTCCCGGTATCGCACCAATCGCTCGGCAAGGAGCGCCGAGTGACGGCTCTCGGACGATATACTCTGAACCATATGGTGAAGTTCACCGCCGCTGGCGACGTTACCGCGCTCGAATGTACTTCGAATGCAAACCCAATTCAAGGCGCCCGCCGGGGGTGCCCGCCGCTCTCGGAATGCGCCGTTGAATCGCGATTCATCCATTGCGTGAGCTACCTGGATTGGTTCGGAACGTGACGCGCTATCACCCCGACCAGGGACTGGTCGAGTTCATTCTTGGAATTACCTTCGAGATCTGGGAATGCGGCCGAGTCGAGCGCATCAACGATTACTACGCCGCCGATACGCAGGTTTTTGCCCTGAGCGGCCTCATCCACGGGGCCGGCGGCATGATCGCCGGTACGCGGCGGATGCTGGAGGCGTTTCCAGACCGGCTGCTTCTTGCCGATGATGTGATCTGGTCCGGTTCCCCGGCGGAGGGTTTTTACTCCTCGCACCGGGTGCTCAGTCCCATGACGAATACCGGTCCTTCGGCGTACGGGCCGCCTACCGGCAAACGGGTGCGGACGCTGACCATCGCCGACTGCATCGTCGAGGGAGGCCGCATCACCCGCGAATACCTGTTGCGAGACCACTATTCGCTGGTGCGACAACTGGGGGTCGACCCGCGGCGGGCCGCGGAGCAAATGGCGAGCGAACGCGGCGCTGGGACCGAACGGTGGATCGAAGGGGAAATCGCCAGACTGTCCTGCGGCAGCGGGACGGCGAAAGGGTTGCCGCTACCGTCGCCCCAGGCGGATCCGAGTGGTTTCGCGCGACAGGTCATCGATAGTCACCTGGGCGCGAACAGCGATGCGGTGTCCAATGCCGCTTATGCCAGCTACGCCGTGATGTACCGCTCGCCGGATGAGCTCTATTCGGGACGGGACTCGATCAAGGAACATTTCGCGCAATTGCGCCAGGCCATATCCGGCTGCAACGTGTCGATCGATCATGTTGCCTGTCAGCCGGTGGACCGTGACGGGCTGCGTATCGCGGTCAGGTGGTGCGCTGCCGGCGCGCACACAGGCGACTATCTCGGGATTCCGGCCACGGGACAGTCCGTCTTTGTGCTGGGCTCAACGCACTGGCGGATCGTCGGGGAGCACATTGCGATGGAGTGGACCGTTTTCGATCAGCTAGGTGTGATGGCTCAGCTCGTCTCACGGCCCTGACGGGCGAGGGCACCGGCGCACCAATCAACCCCGCGAAACATACCCCGCCCACCAAGGGGGGGGGCGATAGGCGCACCGGGCGGCGGGCCCGA
>VYEH01000186.1:6155-20430 GCA_009843005.1 Pseudomonadota bacterium
CCCTGGCCCCGCGCCGAGCACACGACGCGCGCGAGCATGCTGCGCCCGTGTCCTCGCCCGTCAGGGCCTCCATCGGACCGTGTCATGTTCGATCGCGTTTGACGGTGGTTGCGAGGTGGTTGGCGCCGTCCAGCACGAAGCCTTGATCGGAACTCAGCAGGAAGAGGCTGGCGCCCAGGTCGAGCCAGTCGGGAATCTCGTCGAGCAGCGGGGTGAACATGCCGATGGCCGTTCCCGCCGGGCGGGCGCTCCGGCAGATGTCGCCAACGGTGGCCACTACTTCTTTGTGGGCAACGGGCCTGCCCATCGCCACGGCGAGGTCGGTGCGGCCCACGAAAAGGCCATCGACGCCGTCGACGGCGGCGATCTCCGAAACGTGGTCCAGCGCGGCAAGGTCTTCGATCTGTACGATCACCGTCGTCTGCCGCGCGCTCGCGGCGCGGTAATCGGCGCCGGCCTTCGTGGTGTAACCCGCGGACCGCGTGGAGCCTGCATAACCCCGGCCGCCCTCGCCGAAATGTGCGGCCTTCACGATCGCGGCCGCCTGCTCCGCCGACGTCACATGGGGCACCACGATCCCGGTTGCGCCGCTGTCGAGAGCGTTGCGGATCCCGGTCGGCGAATCGTCGGCCACGCGGGCCAGGCAGGGCCGTTCGAGGGCGCGGAACACGGCGAGACACTGATCGAGTTCGTAGCGGCCGAAGGGTGCATGCTCGACATCGATACAGAACAGGTCAAGGTCGGACAGGGCGAGGACTTCGGCAAGGATCGGTGAAGGCGTCTTGACAAAGGTGCCCACCATCGGTTCGAACGCCCGGAGGCGTTGGCGGAAGCCGGTGACGCGTTCTCCCACGCCGTTATCCCCAAAGTGCTTCGCTTGCCGACGCCGCACCTTCGACGAGGCTGCCCAGCTTTGCGTAGACGATGTCTTCGTCGACCGCGCCGAATCCCGCAAACGTGGAGAAGCCGCAATCCGTGCCGGCCATTACCCGCTCGCGGCCGACGATGTCCGCGTAGCGCAGGATGCGCTGCGCAACGAGCCGGGGATGTTCCACGAAATTCGTGGTTGAATCGATCATGCCGGGAATCAGGATCAGCTCCTCCGGCAGGTCCATGGTCGCCAATACCTCCCATTCATGGGCGTGCCGGGGATTGGACGCTTCGAACAGCAGCGCGCCCACGTTGGCCCGAAGAGCGATGGGCAGGACCATCTCCAGGGGTGCGTCGTGGTGATGCGGCCCCTCATAGTTGCCCCAGCAGATGTGCAGCCGCACACGGTCCCCGGGCAAGCCGCGGATGGCGTGATTGAGCGCCTCCACATGCAGGGCCGCCAACCGGCGATATTCGTCATCCGGCCGGTCCTTGAACATCATGTGGCGTCCGAGGCCCAGGTCGGGCGAATCCAGTTGCAATACGAGGCCGGCGTCGACGATCGTGCGGTACTCGTGCGACATGGCGTCGGCGAGCGCGTACAGATAGGCCTCGTGGGAGGGGTAATACTTGTTCGGCTGGAACAACGCAATGACACCGGGCGACGCCGCGTTCATGAACCCTTCAACCGGGTTGTGACGCGCAAGCGCCGCCTTGAAGTTGTGGACGTCGGCGGTGACCGGCCCCATGTCCTTGACCGCGATCTCCCCGATGCAACAGGGGCGCCGGTAGGTGGGCGTGCCGCCCGAGGTCGCCAGCTTCCTCAGGTAGCCGGGGAAGTCCTCAAGATCCCTGGGGGGCTGGCGGTCGCTGTCGCCGCCGAATCCGGTGACGCGGTCGCCGATGTAGGTGGCGTAGCTGATCTTGCTCATTTCGCCGTCGCTCACGATGTCGATTCCGGTGTCCGCCTGGTGCGCGACGACGGCATCCACGGCGTCGCGGAAGATGTCGTCGGAGTCCTCGACCGTTTCTCCTCGTTCCCGGGCGAAGACTGTGTCCGCAACGAGTTTCGATCTGGGCAGACTGCCTACATGGGTGGTCAGAATGCGATCCTGGCTGTATTTCATGGGGTTACCGGGGGCGCCTGCGTCGAGTGGGAAACAGTGTCGGCGAACAGGAGGCCGAATCAGCCCGGGTCGGCAGCGAATTCAGCCGAACTGCCCCGGATTCGCTCGCCGGAGAATACGCGCTTTTCCGCCGACAGTTCAGGATTCTCGATGCGATCGATGAGCATGGATACGGCGGCTTCGGTCATGCGCTCGACGGGTTGTCTCACCGTGCTCAGGTCGTAGGCAGCGTAATTGGCCGGCCCCACCCCGTCGAACCCGACGATCGACACATCTCCGGGGACGTTGAGACCGAATGATTCACGCGCTTCGTCGATGCAGCCGATGGCCATGACGTCGTTGGCGGCGATCACGGCGTCCGGCGGCCCGCCGTGCCGGTCCACGATCCGGGCAAATGCGGCCCGTCCGCTGTCGTATCCATAGTCACCGGTCGCGATGGTCACTCCGTCGACACCGTGTTCCCGCAACATCCGCAATGCACCCGTAGTGCGTTCGGTACTGACTGAGGAATCTTCGGGTCCGGAGACGATGGCGAACGTGCGGTGGCCCGAACCGAACAGTTGCGCCACGAGCCAGCGCTCGCCCTCCTCCTGGTCGCAGCGCACGGAATTCGATGGAATGTCCGCCAGAGAGCGGTTGTAGAAGACGATGGGAATGTTGGCTTCCTGAACCGTTGCGAGCTGCGCGCCGGAAAGCATCGCAGCGGTGACGATGCCGTCAACCCGAAACTGCAGGACCTGTTCCAGCGTGGAATCGATGTCGCCCTCGCTCTTCAGCGTAAACAACAACACCCTTATGCGGTGATTGGAGAACCGCTGGGTCAGTTGGACCAGGACTTCGGGGTAGTAGAGGTTGGTCTGCTGGGACATGATCACCGCGACCATGTTGGAACGCCGGGTGATCAGACCCCGGGCGATGGCGTTCGGCCGGTAGCCGAGCTTGCTGGCGGCGGCCATGACCCGCTTGCGCATCTGCTTGGAGGCGCTGGCGCCGTCCTGGAATACCCGCGATACGGCAGACTGGGAGACGCCTGCGAGTTCGGCGACGTCGTAAGACGTGGCGCGCTTCCATTTTGCTCTGGTGCTTTTCTGTGCCTTTTCGCCCACCTGGACCGTCATCCGTTCTCCACGGCCCGCGCCCGATGGAGGTGATGGTAGGCAGTATCGATGCCGCATGCAATTGCATTCGAATGCGATGAGCCGGAGAATCGCCCGGGAGCCAGCGAATGCAATGCAAGTTCGCATGGCAGTAGTTGACGGTCACAACCGGGAGTCTGATGGGTACGTTCGGAACACTGAACTGGGCGATTCTCATCGCCTACGTGCTGCTCAATCTGCTGCTCGGCTTCGTCCTGAGCAAGCGGATCGCTACCGCGGAGGATTTCTACCTGGGCCGCCGGACAACGCCGTGGTGGGCGATCGGCGTCTCCGTGGTCGCCACCTACGTCAGTGCGCTGTCATTCCTGGGCGGCCCCGCGTGGTCCTACACCGACAGCCTGGCCGTCATCGCGATCCATCTGAACTACCCCATCGTCGTCTTCATCGTGGTGACCTACTTTCTGCCGTTCTTCTTCTTGAGCGGCGTCGCGTCGATCTACGAGTACATGGAGCGGCGCTTCGGCGCGACATCCCGCAGCGTGATTTCCGGTGTGTTCCTGGTCTCGCAGGCGCTGACCTCGGCCGCGATCCTGTACGCGACTTCGCTGGTCATCCAGTTCATAACCGGGGTCGATGTCGTGACGGCCATTGTCGCGGTGACGATCATCGCGCTGGTCTACACGATGATGGGCGGCATCACGGCGGTGATCTGGACCGACGTGATCCAGGCGGCGGTCCTGTTCGTCGGGGCGTTCATCGTATTTTTCGCCCTGCTGGGAGAAATGCCCGCGCCGGTGGGCGAAGTGCTCGCCGATCTGAAGGCGCAGGGCAAGACGAATCCCCTGGACTTTTCCCTCGACTGGAGCGTCGAGGCGACGGTGTGGTCGGGGATCATCGCCATGACGATCTTTCACGTCACCGTGTACGGCGCCAACCAGATGATGGTGCAGCGCACGCTTGCGGCGAAGAACATCGGCGACGCCAAGAAATCCTTCCTCCTGATGGGGTTCGGCGCGTTCTTCATCTATTTCCTGTTCTTCCTGCTGGGCATCCTGTTCTACGGCTACTACGGGGGACGGGAGTTCGAGAACGGCAACACCATCATCCTGCAATTCGTCGCCGACTACGGGATGCCGGGCCTCATGGGGATCATCGCCGCCGCGATCGTCGCGGCGTCCATGTCATCGCTGGACTCGTCATTCAATTCGCTGGCGACGATTTCCACCGTGGATTTCTACGAGAAGTACTACCGGCCCGGCGAATCGCCCGAGCATTATCTGCGGATCACCCGCGGCTTCACCGTGATCTGGGCGTTGCTGATCATCATTCCGGCGATCATCTATTCCCAGAGCGAAGGATCGATACTGCAGACACTGTCAAGAATCGGTTCCTACTTCGTCGGCGCCAAGCTCAGCATGTACGGGCTCGGGTTCTTCTCGAAACAGACCACGGAGAAGGGCCTGCTGGTGGGCGTGGTGGTGGGATTCGCGGTGATCTGGTACGTGGCGACGCAGACGGATATTGCCTGGCCCTGGTATTGCCTGATCGGCGGCGTCTCGAATATCGTCATCTCACTCGTGGCCAGCCGGATCATCGATGGAAGGCAGGAGGAGTGGTCCGAGTACTCGATCGTGGGTCAGCAGAGAGCGTTCCGCGACAGGGGACTGCCGGAACAGGACGGTGGTTGGTACCTGGTTCCCGGTCGGGTGGATAGAATCAGCTACCTGTTGCTGGGATTCTTCGCGCTGACGATCGTGTTCCTGTTTCTGTTCGAGCAATTGATCTGATGAAAGGCTTGATCGCGATCGCCCTGGCATGGCTCCCGCCGTGGGCCGCCACGGCGCTGCCCGCGCCCCTGTCCATCGACGAACTGCGTGCAACCGAGTTCTCCACCGGCCTGCAATTCGAACGCGAGCTGGAGGCCGGACCCGGTTTCACCGCCTACCTCGTGTCGTACCAATCCGCGGGATTGACGGTCTACGCAATGGTGGCGGTTCCGGTTGGCGAACGCCCCGAGTTCGGGTTTCCCGTGGTCGTGGCAAACCACGGCTTTCACCCGGATCCTCCCCGATACGGCGTGACCACGGACGGCGTGGATGCAAGGCCCGGCGACTACTACCGCCCGATTCCGGAGTTGTACGCGCGGCATGGATTCCTGGTGATCATGCCCGACTACCGGGGCCACAACGCGTCCGAGGGGCTTCAGTTCACGGACGGTTTCCTGGCTGCGGGCTACTACACCGAGGACGTGCTCGCGCTGCTCTCGGGTCTTGAGGACATCGAAGAAGCCGATACCCGCAACGTCTTCATGTGGGGGCATTCCCTGGGCGCGGAAGTCTCGCTGCGGGCGTTGCTGGCAACGGAGCGGATCCGGGGTGCGACGCTCTGGTCCGGCGTGGGGGGCGAGATCTGGGACCAGGCCTACTATTACCAGCGATACGAGGACCGCCTGGCCTACGACGGCAGCGATATGGACAATCCGCGGATCGACGAACTCCGCCAAGATATCGCGGCGCTCGACGAGCCCTACGACTGGACGACCCGTGAGCCGCTGCGCTACCTGGACTATCTGCAGGCGCCCATCGTGATCCAGCACGCCGTCGGCGACACCGGCGCGCCCTACCACTGGTCGGAACGTCTGGCCAAGGAACTCTACCTGCTCGGCCGCACATACCGCTTCTACAGCTACCCGGGCACGGACCATTTCTTCCAGGGCGAAACCCTCGGTGAGGCGGTCGACCGGGATGTGGCGTACTTTCGCTCGCTGATTCGACCGGCTGACCCGGATGCGCTGCCTGGGTTGAATTCGCAGTCTGATCGCTGACGGGCGTTATCCACGGGTTTCTGTTGCGAAATCGCCACGGGATCCCACGAAAATTTGACATTGATTTGCATTCGAAGTACAAACGAATGCTGTTGTTGCGGGCGTTGACAGGGCGGATCTGTCAGCACAAGTCGTCTTCCGTTCCGGGGAAAAAATTACGATGAAGGTTAAGGATCAGTTGGCCGTATCCGGCCTGCAGAAGAAAGCATTGGCCGTTGCCGTGGCATCTGCATTGGGCAGCTCGGCCGTGGCGCAGGAACTCGTACTCGAAGAGATCATAGTGACTGCGACAAAACGCGAGAGCAGCGTACAGGATCTCGCCGTGTCGGTGACGCCCATCGACGGCGACCTGATCAACGAATTGCAGTTGGTCAATGTCCTCGATATAGACAAGGCCGTACCCGGCCTGAAGGTCAGGTACATCGGCGCCGATCCGACGATCATCATGCGCGGCGCCGGGGCGGCCGGCACCAATGACATCGCCGTACCGATCTACGTCGACAGCCTGTACCGGCCCAGAGCGGGTCAGGCGCTGGCAAGCAATCTCGATCTCGAGCGCATCGAAGTCCTGCGCGGTCCCCAGGGGACATTGTTCGGTCGAAATACTTTCGGCGGCCTGGTCAACTACATCACCAGGAGACCGTCGACGGAAGACATCGACTACGGCGTCAGCGGGACGTTTGGCGGCTATTCCATGCAGAAGTTCGAGGGTTTCTTCAATCTGCCCATGGGCGATACGATGGCGCTGCGCATCTCGGCCAGCGACACGAAACGGGATCCGACCATCGAGAACGTCTACAACCCGGATGCGGGCATGCGCGACGAGGACAATACCTATATTCGCGCCCAGTTGCGGTTCGAACCCAGCGACACCTTCGACCTGACGCTGGCGGGAACATTCTGGGAAGACACCTCCAACGGCAATGCGGACTACGCGGGCGTGCTCATCGGCGTACCCGTCAATCCTGCCACGGGGTTGACCGACGGCATCAACGGTGTGCTTCAGCCGCGGGCGGGCCGCCTTCCCGGTGACGAAACGGCGTCATGGCCCGCCACGGGCGGGCGCACATGGGCCGGGGTATTCGGCGTCGATGACACGGCCACCGTGAACTCGGATGTCTACAAGATCACGAACGACCTGACGCCGTTCAGGGACATTTCGGAGACTTCGTTCAGCGCATTGCTGAATTGGGATTTCGGGCCGGTCGCATTGCGTGTGAACGGCGGTGTGTTCGACTACGAGGAATTTCGTACGGCCGACTCCGATTTTTCACCCAATCCGACTGCGTGGGCGGAAAACAATCCGGGCGCCACGCCGCCCGCGTCGAACGGTCGCGGTTATTGGGCTCAGTGCTGGAATGGCCCTTCCTGCGGACGCCTGGCCGGTCAGCGGGTCAATTCGAATGCACAACAGGTCGACATAAACCTCAATTCGACCGGAGATGGCCCGCTGCAGTGGACGCTGGGCTACTTCCTTTACGACGATTCCGGCGACGGCAATACGAGCAGCGAGTTCGTCTGGGGCTATGTAGACAGTCTGAATAACGAAACCAGCTTGTCCTGGGCCCACTGGATGACTCAGGCGAACGGCGGAACGAAATCCACGGCGATTTACGGTCAGGCGGAATATTCCTTCACGGATACCACACGTGCCACCGTTGGTCTGCGCAACTCGACCGACAAGCGCAATTCCTTCACAAAGCACGTCGACTGGGGTTCGGCCGTGCATGGCTGGGCGGCGGGCTATGCCGATGCGCATCTGGATAATCCGGGCAGCCGTTTCGATCCGTGGCCTTCCTATGTCGCAACCGACGCAACGGAGGCCGAGCGCCAGACCGGGGAGAAGTCGAATACGGATTACAAGGTTGCGATTCAACACGACCTGAATGGCGACACGATGTTGTTCGCGTCCGCCTCCACGGGGTATATCGCGGGAGGGCTCGTAGGCGGCGGAAGCACGGAGCTGACGCAGCCGAATGAGGTCCAGACCTTCGAGATCGGCCTGAAAAGCACGCAGCTGAATGGCGCCATGCGGCTGAATCTCGCGGCGTACCAGAACGCCTACGATGGATTGACCACATCGTCCTTCGAAGCACGGGGCGGCACCATCATCTCGATCAGTACCGTATCCGGCAGCATGACGACCAGCGGGCTCGAGGCCGAAATGGACTGGTTGGCCACCGATGAGTTTCGTCTTCGGGCAGGCCTGGCGCTGACCAACGCAAAGCTCGACAAGTTCGGCCGTACCGTGCTGAACCGGGTGTTTCGAAGCGGTGGAGACGAAGTCGTGTTGGGCGCCGGAATCACCGACCCGGCCATGTGCGACCAGACGTGCTCACAGGTGTATATCCTCGACGGACAACCGGCGCGGTTTTCGCCCGACTGGACGCTGTCGATCGATGCCACCTACGAGTTCAACCTGGGTAACTCGGGAACACTGGTCCCTGGAGTCCTCCTGTACCACTCGGACGCTTACAAGACCACCAATATCCCGTACTTCTTCACCCATCAAGACGCCTATACGACGATCGATCTGCGCGCGACCTGGTACAACGCCGACGATACGATTTCGGTACAGGGCTTTATCCTTAACGCATCCGACGAGACGGTCCAGATCGGTTCCGATCAGTTCAGTCAGGGTCGTGTTGTGGCCGACTTCAACAATCCGCGCATATGGGGCGTACGAGTGGCCTATAATTTTTGAACCACATTCGGTGATGACGTTCGATCGGAGACTCGTTCGCCGCTCATACTCTCGAAAGCCTCGCCGGTGCGAGGCTTTCTTTTTTCCGGCAGGGGGTGGCGCTGCGAAACGGCATGGTAGAAGACCCGACAATGATGCTTAGAGCCGGGTTGGACGCACAGCAGAACGGCAATGTTCGGCAAGCCGAGCGGCTGTATCGGCAAGTGCTGGAGTCCGATTCCGGAAACAGGCATGCGCTGAACCTGCTTGGCGCGCTCTGCACGAACACGGAACGGTCCGAAGAAGCGGTAGGCTACATTACCCGTGCATTGGCGATCAACGATGCGGACCCTCAGGCGCACGCCAATATCGGACTGGCCTACAAGGACCTGGGCATGGCGTACAAGGCCGCCGATCACCTGGCGGAATCGGTCAGGCTGGATCCGTCCAAACCGGTCGTGTTCAACAATTTCGGAAACGTACTGCGATTGCTCGACCAACCCGGAAAGGCGATTCGCGCGTACGATCGTGCGCTACGGCTGGATGGCCGTTTTGCCGAGTGCTGGAGCAACCTCGCGGCCGCACTCAACGAATCCGGACAACACGAGGCCGGTTTGCGGGCGGCGGCCAGGGCGCTTGAATTGAGTCCGGACCTGGCCCAGGCACACAACCACATAGGTGACATTTGCCTTCAACGGGCAAGGTACGACGATGCGGTGGCAAGCTACCGGAAAGCCGCCAGCCTCAGTCCCGGGAGCACGGTCGCCTTGATCAATCTGGCGAAGGCCTACCGTGACAGGGACGAGCCGGAAAAGGCGCTGAAAGCACTGCACAGGGCATTCGAGATCGAACCCGGAAATCCGGAGGCCTATCATGTGAAGGGTGTCCTTCTCGAACAGATGGGGGACAGGGAAGGCGCGGCCGAACAGTTCAAGTCGGCGATCCGTGTCGCTCCCGAAATGGCGATATCGCACTATTACCTGGCACAAATGAAGGGACGCAGAAGCTCGGACAAAGAATTCGAAGCGCTGAACTCAATGTGGGACCGGGAGGGTATGACGCCGAACAACAGAATGTACCTGGCATTTGCGATCGCGAGAATTCACGAACAGCGGGGCAACTTCGACGAGGCGTACAAATTCCTGGCTGCGGCGAATAGGTCAAAAGCGGCGGTCAAGCCCTACGACGATGCCGATTCGGCTCGCTATATCGATGCCATTGTCGAAGCGACGAAAAAGTCCGTTGAACGGTTCGGCGGTTCTGTCGGTCACCGGGACACGCGTCCCGTATTCGTGGTGGGCATGCCCCGGTCCGGTACGAGCCTGACGGAGCAGATTCTGGCGAGCCACTCGGAAGTCGCCGGTGCAGGGGAACTGAGTTTCGCTTTCGACACGGTCCGGCGCGTACGCACGATAACCGGCAACAAATTTCCCGGGGACATGGAAAAGTTGTCGGCGGACCAGTTTCGGGAGTTGGGCGCGTACTATATGTCGCGCCATTTCGACGAATACTTGTCGTCGCGATACGTGGTCGACAAGTCGCCGCTGAATTTCCAGTACGTCGGACCGCTTGCGCTCATGCTGCCGGGTGCGCGTTTTGTCCACTGCCTTCGCCATCCGGCAGCCAATTGTTTCGCGATTCATCGAATTCCCTTCGATCTGCGGCAGACTTATGCTCACAGCCTCGAAGCACTGGGCAAGTACTACACTCGTTACTGGAACCTGATGCAGCAGTGGCACGAACTTTTTCCGGGACGCATTCTCGATGTGCGCTATGAAGACACGGTTATCGATATCGAGAGTCAGGTACGGCGCATGCTGGATTTCCTGCAGCTGCCGTTTGAAGCGCAAGTGCTGAATTTCCATGAGACGAAGCGCCTGGTCAAAACGCCGAGTGCCAGCCAGGTACGCGAGCCGATCTACAAGGACGCACTGGCTCTGTGGAAGAACTACAGCCAACACCTCGGACCGTTGATGGAGAATTTGCGCGTGCCCATGCACGCCTGAACTGTGATCGATATGAGCCTCACGCGTCGAAAATTCCTGCAATCGTCCACGGCGGTCACGGCCGCTGCCCTGAGCGGCGGTTGCCAGACGCTGGGTACGGCGGCAACGGACGAGTCGCCCGGTGGGCGTCGGCGGGAACTGGCCCGCAAACCGAACATACTGCTCGCCGTGCTCGATGACGTGGGTTTCGGCGACCTGGGATGTTACGGGTCCGATGTGCCCACCGCTTGCATGGACGGGCTTGCCGCCAACGGCGTCCGCTACAACAACTTCCATGTCACGTCGCTTTGCGCGCCCACCCGGGCGAGCCTGCTGACCGGATTGAACGCGCACGCCGCCGGCGTGGGGAACATTGCCGAGTGGGGGCGCGATCATCCCGGCTACCGCGGCTGGATCCGCAACGACGTGCGCACATTGCCGGAGATCCTGGGGCCGTCAGGGTATCGATGCTACGCCGCGGGCAAGTGGCACCTGTCCACGGTGGCCGGCCGAAACGCGACCGGACCGTTCGACCAGTGGCCGACGGGGCGCGGGTTCGATCACTGGTATGGCTTTCTCGGCGCCGCAGCCGACCACTGGCACCCGGAACTGTTCCGCAACCGCACGGCGACCTATCCGGACAAGACCGGGGGCTATCACCTGACCGAGGACCTGGTCGATCGATCCATGGCCTTCGTGAGGGACCACCTGGTCGCGTCGGCGGCGGAGCCTTTCTTCCTGTATCTGGCGTTCGGCGCCTGTCACTTTCCCTATCATGTTCCGCCCGAGTTCATGGCAAGGCATCTTGGCCGCTACGACGCCGGCTGGGATGAGATACGGGCACAACGATTCGCTCGCCAGCAGGCGCTCGGCATCGTGCCCGAAAATGCGCAACTCGCGCCCCGCGACGAAAACGTGCCCGCCTGGGAGGACCTTTCCGACAACGAGCGGCGTTTCGGCGCACGAACGCAGGAAGCGTATGCGGGATTTCTCCACCACACGGACAGCCAGTTGCAACGCCTGGTGGACTTTCTCCAGCGGACCGGGCAGCTTGAGGACACCATCGTGATGGTCATGTCCGACAACGGCGCCGGTTCCTGGGGTCCGCCCGCCGGGAGGCTCGATGTTCATCGCGCGGTCTATATCGAACCGGAGCCCATGGAGGAGCTGATTGCAAACATCGACAAGGTGGGCAGCGATCAGAGTCAGCCCAGTTACGGTCCGGGGTGGGCGCAGGCCAGCAACACGCCGCTGAAGTTCTACAAGGGCGATACGTACGAAGGGGGCATCCGTGCTCCGTTGATCGTCCACTGGCCCGGCGGCGGACTGCCCGGAGACGTCATTTGCCCGCAATACCATCACGTGACGGATATCGTTCCGACGCTGCTGGAGCTGGCGCATGTCCCGTCGGAACCCGTGGATGGCATGAGCCTGGCCTACACGCTGGATTCGCCAGGGGCGCCGACCCGGAAGAGTGTCCAGTTTTACGAGACCGCGGGCGATCGGGCGATCTGGATCGACGGCTGGAAGGCGGTGACGCAGCATCTGACCAACACCCCTTTCGAGGAGGACCATTGGGCGCTCTACGATTCCCGGAACGACTTTGCGGAAATCCACGACAGATCCGCGGAGTTTCCGGCGCGGGTAGAGGAAATGGTGACCGTGTGGAGGCAGGAAGCCGAGCGCAACAACGTGCTTCCGCTTGAGGACGATCTGCTGTCGCTGGAGTCGGATGTCTCGCCGACGCCGCGCGCCCTATACGTCTTCTACCCGGATACCACGCGCATCGATCCGCGCAGCGCGCCCGATATCTTCAACTACGATTTCACGATGTCCGCTGACGTGGAGATCGTCAGCGCCCCGGGCAACGGTGTCTTGCTTGCCTCCGGCGACAGCATGGCGGGATACGAGTTCCTGATGAGGGATGGGCATGTAGAGTTCATCTACATCTACACACGCACTCGGCACTATTCGTTGAGGTCCACCGATCCCGTGCCGAGCGGTCGGCACGTCCTTACGTTACGTGGACGCAAGACCTCCGAAACATCGGCGCGTGTGGAATTGTTCGTGGACGAAACACCGACGGGCTCGCTCGAGATTCCCAACATGTGGGAAGTGACCAGCTTGAACGCAGGGGTACGCTGCGGTGAAAATCGCGGCGCGCCAATCAGTTACTCATACGAGGGAACGTTCAGATTCGACCAGATTCTTGAACGGCTCTCCATCGCATTGGACGTGTAAATCAGCAACTTCGGCATTCTCAACTGGACGATCCTGATCGTCTATATCGTCGGCAATCTCGTCCTCGGGTTCTTCCTGAGCAAGCGAGTGCAGACCGCGGAGCACTACTTCGTCGGCCAGCGCACGACGCCCTGGTGGGCCATCGGAGTCTCGGTTGTCGCGACCTATATCGGGGCGCTCACTTTTCTCGGTGGCCCGGCCTGGTCCTATGTGGACGGATTCTCGGTCATCTTCATCCACATCAACTACCCCATCGCCATCTTCATCGTGGCGACGCTGTTTCTGCCGTTCTTCTACAACAGCGGTTGCGCGTCCATCTTCGACTACCTGGAGCGGCGCTTCGGGCTGACCTCGCGAACCGTGATGTCCGCCGTCTTCCTGCTGGGGAACATCGCCTATTCCGGAATCATGCTGTACACCACGGCGCTGGTGCTGGAATTCATCACCGGCATCGACGTGATCATGGCGATCGTCATCGTCGCCGTGGTGGCCGTCACCTACACCATGCTGGGCGGGATATCGGCGGTGATCTGGACCGACGTCATCCAGACGGGCATCCTGTTTTTCGGCGCCGTCACGACCGCGGTGCTGCTCATAGGCGAGTTGCCCGGCGGGTTGCACGAGACGCTGCAGTCGCTCAAGGCGATCGGCAAAACGAATCCTTTCGAAACGTCCATGGATCCATCGGTCGTGGGGACCATCTGGACCGGGGTCATCGCCATGTCGATCTACCATGTGGTGGTCTATGGCGTGAACCAGATGATCGTGCAGCGCACGCTCGCCGCCCGATCGGTGGGCGATGCGAAGAAGGCCTACATCCTCATGGGTTACGTGGCGTTCTTCATTTTCGTGCTGTTCTTCGGGCTGGGCGTGCTGTTCTACAGCTACTACGGGGGCAGGACGTTCGACAACGAGAACCTGATCGTGCTGGACTTCGTGGCGACGATGGGGTTCCCGGGCCTGATGGGCATCGTGACGGCGGCGATCGTGGCTGCCGCCATGTCGAGCCTGGATTCAAGCCTGAACTCCATGGCGACGGTGACCACGCTGGACTTCTACGAGAAGTTCTTCAAGAAGGACGGGTCGCAGCGGCATTATCTGGTCGCGTCGCGATGGTTCACGCTGTTCTGGGCGGTATTCATGGTGATTCCGGCGATCATCTTTACCCGTTCGGGCGGTTCGGCACTCGAGATCCTCAGCAAGGTCGGATCGGTCTTCGTCGGCGCGAAGCTGGCGATGTTCGGGCTGGGGTTTTTCTCGAAACACACCAATGAGAAGGGGTTGTTGATCGGGGTCGCCGCCGGTTTCGTGTCGCTGGCTTACCTGGAGTATGCGCACGATGTGGCGTGGCCCTGGTATTGCGCGCTTGGCGGTATCGTCAGCATTGCGGTGGGCTGGACGGCGAGTGTTCTGCTGGGCGGGTTCAGGGAGGAATACGACCCCTACAC
>VYEH01000374.1:0-1610 GCA_009843005.1 Pseudomonadota bacterium
GTTCAGCGCGTCCGGGTCGCCCTTGCGAACGGCAAATGCCTCGCCTGTCTGATCGAAAACCATGTCAAAGGGTATGTGGAGCGTCTCCGGGTACCGGCGAAGTTCCCGGGACGGGGTCGGCTCCTTGTTCATGGTCGCGTGGGCGTTGCCATTCAGCACTTCCTGTACCGTCGCCCCGTCGTCGTCGAACAGCAGGAGTTCGGCCCGCGGGAAGTGGCTGGCTGCAGCGACCGCGCTGGTGGACGCGCGCCGCGCCGCGATCGTCACGTCCGGGTTGTTGAAATCCTCGATCGTGAAACCTTCGGTCAATTGCCGGTTGGCGAGCAGCGTCGACCCGGAAAAGGCGTACGGGTCCGTGAAATTGACCGTCAGGTTCCGTTGCGGTGTGATCGACAGCCCGCTGATGATCGTGTCGAACTTGCCCGAGACCAGCGCCGGGATGATGCCGTCCCACGAGGTCGGGACGAACTCCACGTCCACGCCCATGTCTTCGGCCAGCTTGCGGCCCACGTCGATCTCGAATCCGATCAGTTCGCCGTTGCGGTCGCGCATGGACCAGGGCATGAACAACGACAGACCGATCTTGATGACCCCGCGCCGCTTGATCGTCTCGATGGCGCTTTCGGCGGACAGTTCCTGGCGGGCATTCTGCGCCGGGACCGTGGGTACGGTTCCCGCCAATACGGTGACCAAGAGGACCATGGCCAGCCTGCGCCCGATCCTCACTCGCTTGTGCGTTCCAGGTCTCGATTGCATTTCAAAACTCCATAAAGGGGGTACACGGTTCGTCCGTGCCCGCATGATCGCCGATGATCGCCCGGCGCCCACGCCTATTCCGGTACCTGGCCGGCCCAGTCATCGGACTTGAACCAGTAATCATGGCGCTCCTGCAACCAGCCGGACCGCAAGTGGTTGGCGATCCAGTGATTGAAAAAATTGAGCGCATCGGGGTCGCCCTTGCGTACGGCAAACCCCTCGCTCTGTTCATCGAACAGTTGATCGAATGGGATGTGAAGAATGTCCGGATAGGTTCTCGCATAGCTGGACGGCGCGGGCTCCGACGCGATGGTGGCATGGGCGGTGCCGTTCAACACCTCCTGCATTGTCGCGGCTTCGTCGTCGAACAGAAGCAGCTCCGCGTCCGGGAAGGTGTAGGCGACGACGACGGCGCCCAGGGTGGCGCGGCGGACCGCGAACGACACTTCCGGGCTGTTGTAATCCTCAAGGGAAATGCCTTCGGTCAACCGGCGATTGGCCACGATCGTCGCCCCGGTATAGGCGTAGGGCCGGGTGAAGTTCACCGTCAGATTTCTCTGCGGCGTGATCGACATGCCGCTGATGATGACATCGAACTTCCCGGAGATGAGTGCCGGGATGATGCCGTCCCAGGCAGTGGGAATGAACTCCGCTTCCACGCCCATGTCTTCGGCCAGCCTGCGGCCGACATCGATCTCGAAGCCGATCAGGTCGCCGTTGATGTCGCGCATCGTCCAGGGCATGAACAGCGACAGGCCGATCTTGATGGCGCCGCGCCGCTTGATCGTCTCGATGACGCTCTCGGCCGACAGTTCCTGGCGGGCATTCTGTGCCTGGACCGCAGGCACGGCTGC
>VYEH01000374.1:1620-10659 GCA_009843005.1 Pseudomonadota bacterium
ACCACGGCCAGGAGGCGCCCGAAACCCGGCCATCGATGCGCGTCCGGTCCCTCAGCCCCGAATCCCGACGGTTTGATGCTAGGTCTTGACCGCATAGCGTTTCTCCAGAAACGTCACGAATATCGACAGCGTCAGCGTGATCGCCAGGTACACGGCCGCTACCGTGAACCAGACTTCAAAGCTCAGGTAAGTGTCGGCAATGATATTCCGACCCGTGGTGGTCAGTTCAACCACCGCGATCACGCTGACGATGGCGGAACTCTTCACGATGTGCACCGCTTCGCCCGCCATGGGCGGAAGCATGAACCTGATCGACTGCGGCAGCACCACGAAGCGGTAGGTCTGGCCCGTGGAAAGCCCGATGGACCTCGCTGCCTCCCACTGTCCGGCACTCACCGCCTGGATCCCCGCCCTGAAGATCTCCGACACCAGTGCGGCATGGTAGACCCCGAGGCAAAGTACCGACGCCGCGTAGCGGTCCAGACCGAAGATCGGCCCGAGCACGTAGTAGAACAGGTACAGCAGCACCAGCAGCGGCATGTTGCGAACGAATTCGAGAAACGTCACCGCCAGCGCGGAGCCGACCACCAGGTCGGAAAGCCTCAGCAGCGCGACGATCAGGCCCGCTGCCAGGGCGATCAGGAACGCCTGCAGCGACAGGGCCAGCGTCGTCACCAGGCCCAGGGAAATCTCGCCCCACTGAAACCCGTCGTCGGTCAGCCGAAAGAGGTAGTCGAGGATGCGGTACCACTGCCAGTTGTAGCCCATGGCCTCCGCCCCGGTCAGCGATACCCGCACCAGCAGGTACATGACGATGAGGTACAGCGCCACCGGTATGACCCTGGACTTCACCTGCCCGAGGGCGTTTCGCAGCCACCGTTGGCGACCCTCCGCGCCGGTCTTGCCGACACCCCGCACCACAGCGTCATCCATCACGCCGGCCATACCCTAGTGCTCCAGTATCCGGTCGAGGAACATCCGGCAGCGCTTGCTGGACGGGTTGGAAAAGAAGGCATCGGGCGGCGACTTCTCGACGATTTCACCATTGTCCATGAACACCATGGTGTCCGCGACCTTGCGGGCGAATCCCATCTCGTGAGTGACGCAGATCATGGTCATGCCGCTGTCCGCCAGTTCCACCATGACGTCGAGTACTTCGTTGATCATCTCCGGGTCCAGCGCCGACGTGGGTTCGTCGAACAGCATGATACGCGGCTCCATGCAGAGCGACCGCGCGATGGCCACCCGCTGTTGCTGGCCGCCTGAGAGCTCGGCCGGGTACTTGTCCGCCTGCTCCGGGATATGCACGCGGTCGAGGTACTTCCGGGCGCGTTCCATGGCCTCGGACCGGGAGATCTTGCGCACGCGCACGGGACCCAGCGTCAGGTTCTCGAGCACCGTCAGGTGGGGAAACAGGTTGAACTGCTGGAACACCATGCCCACTTCCGTACGCACGCGGCGAAGCGTTTCCTTCGCGCCTGTCAACTCGATGCCGTCCACGGTCAGCCTGCCCGCGGATGGTTCCTCAAGACGATTGATGCACCTCAGCAGCGTCGACTTGCCGGAGCCCGACGGGCCGCAGATGACCATGCGTTCCCCGGCATGCACCGTCAGGCTGACATCGTTCAGTGCCTGGAAGTCGCCAAAGAACTTATCGACGTTGCGGATTTCGATGATGGGTCGCCTGCCGGCCATTTAGTGCTCAATCCACCGTTTCTACAGTCGCCGCGCGCTCACGGCGTTCAATTTGCATTGGGCGGACAAGCGATCCACCACGAATTCGTATATTCTACTTTGCTCGAAACGCAGTACAGCAACGACACGCGAATCAACGGGATCGAACCATGCTGATAAACACAGTACAAATCGCCGGACTTGCCCGGAAACGAGCGATTCTCGGATTGGCCCTTCTCGGCATGGCGGTGGCGGCAGGCGCTCCTGTCAATCAGTCCATGGCGCAAGGCTATTACGATGGCGAGACGATCACTCTCATCATGGGACTTGACGCCTCCGCGGGCGGCACCACCGTCGGGCGGTTGCTGGCCAAGCACCTTGAGATGAACCTCGAGGGCAATCCCAACGTCGTTGTGCGCAACATGCCCGGCGCTTCCATGATGTCGGCGCATATCTTCGTTCTGCTGAAAGCCCCGAGAGACGGCACGACGCTCTACTACGGTCCGCGCTCTTCCCTGGGCGAGCTGCTCGAGTTCCCGGGGCACTCGTTCAAGTACAACCAGTTCACCGTGCTCGGGGGCGTGCAACTGGCGCCGCTGGTTACCTACGTGCGCAAGGACATGCTGGCCGGTGGCGTCCAGACGCCCGCCGACGTGCTCCGGGCCGAGGGCCTGATCTTCGGCGGCATCTCCGCTGAGCACGGCCGCATGATCGCCAGCACCCTGGGACTCGACCTGATCGGGGCGAATTATCACTTCGTCGGCGGCTATCCCGGCAGCGGCAAGATCCGGGCCGCGGTGCTGAGCGGCGAGGTGAACATGGCCACGGATGCCGCCCACGCGTATCTGAATGAAGTCGTGCCGATGTTCGAACAGCAGGACCTCAACGCGCCGCTGTTCAGCCTGCCGCTGTTGAACGCCGACGGGGATCTGGTCAAGAGCCCGCTGGTGCCCGACTTTCCAACCATCGATGAACTCTACGAGTCCATTCACGGCTCGGCGCCATCGGGGACAAACTGGGACGCCATCCGCACCATGATCGAGATCGATCAGACCATGCAACACGTCTTCCTGGGCCCGCCCCGGATGGACCCGCGAGCCGTCGAGGAATTCCGCGCAGCGATCGGCCCGACCCTGGCGACCGAGGCATTCAGGGAAGAGGCCGTGCGAATTCTCAGTTACGTACCCGACCATGTGGACGCCGAACGCGCGACCGCGATTCTCGATGCCACCGCCGACGTCACCCCCGAGGTGCAGGCCTATATCGAGGCGCAGATTGCGCGGAACAACGGTTACTGATCCGGGTCACTCCTGATTCCGCGCAGCCAGTCGCCACGATGGTTCTTGGCTGTCCGGTGTCAGGGGCGGCGCGGTTCCGTTGTTCGGTCCGGTGTGTGTTGATTACATGATCAGCCTGCGTGATCGAACCTTGCTGGTTTCCGGAGGGAGCCGGGGCATCGGGCTCGCGATCGCCGTTCGAGCTGCGCAAGACGGCGCCAATGTCGTGCTCGCCGCCAAGACCGACAAACCTCACCCGGTATTGCCGGGCACCATTCACACCGCCGCGGAGCAAGTGGAAGCCGCAGGTGGTCGCGTGCTCCCGGTGGTCTGTGACGTTCGTGACGAGACGCAGATCCAGGCGGCGGTCGAGCAAGCGGTGGAAAAGTTTGGCGGCATCGACGCGCTGGTACTCAACGCCAGCGCCCTCGCGCTCAAGAGCACGCTGGATCTGTCCACCAAGCGATACGACCTGATGATCAGCATCAATCAACGGGGCACCTACCTCATGGGAAGAGCCTGTCTGCCTCACCTGATCAAGGCCGAAAATCCCCATATCCTCGCCATCTCCCCGCCGCTCGATTTCGCCGAGCACTGGTGGGGCCGGCACCTGGGCTGGACGATGACGAAGTACGCCATGAGCCTGTGCGTGCGGGGCTGGGCACAGGAATTCAAGGACCTGGGCATTGCCGCCAACGCCCTCTGGCCGCGAACGACGATCGCGACGGCGGCCACGAAGATGCTGGGCGAGGAAATCTTCAGCCACTCGCGCGAACCGGCCATCATGGGCGACGCGGCGCACTGGATCCTGACCCGGGACAGCCGTCAGTGCAGCGGCAATTTCTTCATCGACGAAACAGTGCTCCGCGACAACGGGATGACCGACTTCGATGTCTATGCCAACGATCCATCCAGGCCACTCTACCTCGATCTGCTGGTCGACGAACCGGACGGGCACTACTTCCGCGGTGACTGAAAAGTTGCGTTGGACGGCGGGTAATTGCGGTGCCGCCAGATTTGCGTGCCGAGTCGCGATGTGGATTCTGCATGCCGGCAACCTCATTGTATGCTCGCACTGATCCCGCCTCGCAGTTATCGTTATATGTGCGCATGAACGCATGCCTCGCCAACTGGAGATTTGACGTTGAGACAGCGACTCGGTAACCGGAATTCCGCTCCTTTCTGGATCGCGGGCGTTGTGCTTTTAGGCTGCCTTTCGGCCGCCGGGGCGCAAGTGCTTGCGGTCTCGAGCGAAGAGGGGCACGTCATCGTCATGCCCGGTGGGTCGTCGACCATGGCGGGCACGATGGTGAACGGTGTCAACGTCAGCGTCGGCGTCGAGGGTAACTTTCGAATCTATCGGGCGGTCTTTCGCGGCGAAACGCACGTCGCCCATGTCGCGTTGGAAGGCCCGGCGCGGCACATGGCTTTCGATCCCGCACAGGCGCGGTTCCGGGAAGTGCTGCCCAGCCTGCTGGTGGAACTCGTCGATTATTCCCGCCTGAATGACGTGGTCGAAGCCATCGGCGGCCTGTCCGGCAAGAGCTACGAGCAACTGGGTTTCGCCATTGTGCGGTTGCCGGAGACGGCCAATCCGGGCGAGGCCGCGCAAGCCCTGCGAGGCCACGCTGCCGTCACCGCCGTACAGGTGCAGCTCGACACGCCGCTCAATGTACCGCTCTAGCGGGATGTTCCGGCACAACGGTGGGCTCACCCCGGTGCGGTTCGCTGCGCTCCTGCCCGCATTGCTCCTGCTCGGTGGTTGTGAACCGCCACCCCACACCCTTCCGCGGGAACTGATACCGAGGTTCGACGGCATCACGGTGCTTCCCCAGATTTACTTCCAGGGCGCGACGGTACCGAGTCCGGTGCTTCCCACAGCGCTGGGGGGAGACGCGCCCCTTCGCTATACGCTCGAACCGGCGCTGCCGCCCGGCCTTACTTTCGACGCGGCAACGCGCGTGATCTCGGGGACGCCGACGGAAACGCTCGCGCCGACGCAGCTCACCTACACCGCCATCGATGCCGACTCGGATACGGCGTCGCTTACGTTCACGATGAGCGTGAGCACGATCTCGCTTCACGCCGACTCGCTGGAACTGGCGGAGTGGAACGATCCCGGGGTCGCCGTCACGGTCATCGTTTCGGAGCCGCCACCCCTCGATATCGAGGTGAAGTTGGACGCGAGCGGTACGGCCACGCCGGGAGGAGACTACGAGTTCGCCGGCTCGTCCGACAACGACTCCGGCGAAGACAACGCCGAAGTCCAGGTGACGATCGAGGCCGGTGCAGTCAACGCGACCGCGACCCTCGAATCGATCCCCGACTTCGACGAGGAAGGCACGGAATCCATCGATATCTCGGTGGCTTCTGCAAACGGCAACCGCTTCAGTTCGTCACCGCCTTCGGTGAGCCTGGAACTGCTGGACGAAGGAGCCATGTTTGCCGACGCCAAGGATCGCCTGACCTCGGCGACGCTCGTGTTCTTCAACAACTTCAGGCAAACCGGAACCGACTACGAGTTCCATTTCTCTGTCTTCAACTATGGTGCGGTAACCACCTCTCCCACGGTGATGATTGCGAGGATCAACTGGGAGGACTTCGCGCCGGGACAACTCCTCGGCAGGCCCCTCGTGTCGAGGTTGTTGCGCATTCCCGAGCTTCCGCCGGGAGGAGGCGTCAGAGGGGCCATCAACCTACCGAACTGGATCCAGATCAGGTATGGACCGGGAATCTACACTGCAACCGCCACCGTCCTCGCGCCCCGGGGGGACTTCTTTTCCAGGGCCGGAGGATTTGTCGACCGGCACTCGCTGCTGATACCCGAGGCCGGCGGAAATCCCTTCACCTGCCAGGAGGTCTCGCGGCCCGTGTCGCCCGGTGCGGAGGACCCACTGCAATCCCAGCAGTGGAATCTTCACAACACCGGTCAGGCGGCGTTCGCGCTCGCCGGCGGCGTACCGGGCGAGGATCTGGGCATGACCGGTACACTCGCGAACGGCCCTGACGGCCGCGGCATCGAGATAGCTGTCGTGGACAGCGGACTCGAGATCTGTCATCCGGATCTTCGGGACAGCGTGGCCCCTGAGGCGTCCTTCAACTTCAACTCGGAAGCATGGCCCCGCTCCGTCCCCACGGATCCTTTCAACCCGTCCGCCGGAGGCGACCACGGCACCAGCGTCGCCGGGCTGATCGCCGCCACCGCGAACAACGGTATCGGCATCCGCGGCGTGGCGCCCGGTGCACGGCTCAGGGGATACAACTTCCTGTCGGCTTTCGACAGAGGGTCCGATTCGACCATTCTGCTTGATGCGCTGGGCGCCAGCGAGAGCCAGCCCGATTCGGCGGGGGTGCACATCTTCAACATGAGCTACGGGTTCCTGCACGGGCAACAGGGCAACGCATCCACGATGCTCGTCGACGCGCTGTCGCACGGCGTGACCGACCTGCGCGGGGGGCGGGGCGCGGTCTACGTCAAGGCCGCGGGCAATGGATATCGCATTTGCTTCGGTCTGTGGCGGCAGCACACGTTTGCGAACCGGGAAGACCCGTACCGGCCGAATGACGCGTTGGGTTGCTCGTCGGCCAACTCCGACTACAACAACAATCTGCCCCAGGTTATCGTGGCCGGCGGATTCAGCGCCCGCGGAAAACGGGCCAGCTACTCGGGCGCCGGCGCCAACCTCTGGGTGACCGCTCCGGCGGGTGAATCAAACGATCTTGAACCGGCCCTGGTGACTACCGATCAGGCCGGACCGCACCGTGGTGCGGACAACAGACCCGGCGCGGTCGATATGGATGGCCATACCGTGGACCCGGACGGCGATTACCGGAGCACGTTCTCGGGCACCTCCGCAGCGGTTCCCAACATCTCCGGCGCCGTCGCCCTGCTGCTGGAGATCCAGCCGAACCTGACCTGGCGGGATGTCAAGCACATCCTCGCGAGAACCGCCCGAAAGATCGACCCGGATGTGGAACCGGTCCGCATCGCCTTCGGCGGCAAGCCGGCCGTGTTGCGGCACGGCTGGATCGCCAACGCCGCCGGCTACAACTTCCACAACTGGTACGGGTTCGGCGCGGTCAGCGTGGACGCGGCGGTGGAACTGGCGCGCACCCTCACGCCCGACAATCTCGGTGAGTTGACGAGCATGGAATTCACGCACGAGGGTTCGGTCGCGATCCCCGACAATGACGGCGGCGGCGCGGAGCAGACCCTGACGGTCGCGGGCGTCAGCGAAACCGCCAACATCGAAGCGGTCGAACTGGTCCTCCGGGCAACCCACGATTTCCCCAACGACCTCGGTGTGACACTCATCTCACCCGCCGGCACGGAAAGCATCGTCAACCCCATCTACAACGACGCCCTCACCTCCGACCCGGGCGGGTTCCGGGACTGGTCCCTCCTCACCAACGCCTTTTATGGGGAGACCGCCAACGGCGACTGGATGATACGTGTCATCGATGCGGCGCCGGGAGACATCGGCAGCCTGGATGGCTGGACACTGAAGTTCTCGTTGGGGGAACACCCGGAGTAACGGCGATCCGCTGCCGAAGTTCGGCTACTGCGCCCGCGTCTGAACCAGCCGCGAAATCGGGACCGGCCGCGTCCTTGAGTTCAGGGCGCGCCGAAGGTGACGGTTCCGAACGCGCCGTTGGTCAGCAGGATACTGAAAATCGTCGCCAGCAACGTGTTGGCGGCGAGAAAGATTCCCACGGCCATCAGCAGGGAACGGAAAAAATCCGCCCGTAACTCGGATCGAAGCGAATCGATCTTGGCGATCAACTCGGAACGAACCGAGTCGATCCGGGCGCTCAACACGGAATGAACCGAGTCGATCCGGGAATTCAACTCGGAATAAACGGAGTCGATCCGCGCGTGAAGTCCAGCGACTCCGGTCTCGAAGCGTTCAACGGTGACCGTTTGACTGGCGGATTGGTTCACGACGTCTACGATGGCATCGGCCTGCTCGGCCTGTATGTCCGCTGCCTCAAGGCGGCGGGCCGCTTCAAGTGTATCAAATGCCGGGTCGGCCATGATCTGTGCTCCGCAAGGTGTTGGATTCGGACGCTTGATCTTCGCGCGACCGCAGGATCAAGGATAGCGGCCGCGACGCGGTAGGAAAGTCGCATTTCCGGCGATAACGGCCGGAAATGCAGGCGCCGGGAGGGTTAGTTCGAAATTTTCGCTGCCGGGGGAGCACCCGGAATGAGGTCAGGACATGCCGGCCAGCTAACGCTGCCGGAAATAGCGCCGCCTGATTCCGGTGTTCTGTTCAACTGAACCGTCATTGTCAGTTGGACAGAGCTCCCTCTAGATGATGAGCCACTCCGGGAAGCCGCTCGGCAACACGCCTTGCAGCCAAAACCCCAGGTAAGAGGTGTGGAACAGCATGCCCATCACCTGATCGTAGAAGAACACCAGAACCGCCCAGCCCGCCAACGCGTAGGCCGCCGCAAAACGCCTGCGGTAGTGCCCCCAGCGCAACAGGTAGACGCCGATGAATACCGGCATGGCGATCTTCTGTCCCACCAGCAGCGTCAGCACCAGTATCCCGGCCAGGTAGCCGAAGAAGGGCAACGCCTCCGCCAGCCACGCATCCTCGGCAGCTTGCTTCCAGGTCACTCTCCAGGCGCCCACAGCCTCGTTCGCCGCCAACAGCTCGAGCAGGTCGCGAACCGTGACGACCAGGGCCAGAATCGCGCCCGGCACGGTAATCAGCAGAGGGAACTGCCTCACGGGCGGCGGCCATTCCAGGGACGAGAAGCCGGCCCAGACAAAAACGGCCAACAGGATCAGCGAAAAAGGCAGGGACAGGGCCGGATTGCGCTCGGACGCCTCTCCAGCCTTTGGCCCGCCCTTCAGCCGCTGCCGGGCGATGCCTCTGGCGGCGAAAACCAGTGTGATAACAATCACCAGCAAGAGCAGCAGCACGATGGGCCGTTCGAGCCATCCGATCCCCTGGTGCACCCGCATGCTGATCTGGAACGAGCCCTCGAGAATGCCGCCGAGCACCAGCGCGAGTATCACCGGCGGGCGGGGCCAGCCGCCGCGCTTCATGAAGAACCCGAGGACGCCGAAGAACGTGCA
>VYEH01000374.1:10669-20422 GCA_009843005.1 Pseudomonadota bacterium
GCTCACCCAGTCGCCCACCGAAGCGCCGCCGAGCCAGGCGCCCATGTAGACGAAGCGCAGCACGCCGGGCACCACCATGTGCCCGGGCAGCAGCGCCACCTTGGCCACGTGCTCCACCGTCCACAGCAGCACCAGGGTGGCGATGACGCTGGCGATGGCGATCATCCACACGAAGCTGAAGGTCATGGGCAGCTCGGCTTCCAGCATGCCGGGGCCGGGCCGCAGGCCGAGCATGATGAGCGCGCCCATCAGCACCGCGGTGCCGACGCTGCCGGGGATGCCCATGGTCACGGTGGGGATGAGCGCCCCGCCGCGCAGCGCGTTGTTGGCCGCCTCCGGCGCCAGCACGCCGCGCAGGTCGCCCTGGCCGAATTGGGACTGATCCTTCGAGCTCTGCATGGCGTGGCCGTAGGTGACCCAGCCGACGATGGAGGCGCCGAGGCCCGGCAGCATGCCGATGTAGGCGCCGATCACGCTGCAGCGGATCACCAGCCACCAGCGCTGCAGCGCATCGCGGACGCCGGTCAGGAGCCCGTGGCGCGTATCGGCGGTCTGGCCGCTGCGGGCGATGGAATCGTTCTTGATCGCCAGTTCCATGATCTCCGGGATCGCAAACAGCCCCAGCAGCACCGGGATCAGCGGCAAGTCATCCAGCAGATAGAGGGTGTCGAAGGTGTAGCGCGGGATCGCCTGGGATTCCGGGAAGCCCACCATGGCCAGCAGCAGTCCCAGCATCGCCGCGGTGACGCCCTTGAGAACGGAACGCCCCGAAAGCGATCCCACCATGGCCAGGCCCAGCACGCCGAGCATGAAGGTTTCCGGCGACTCGAAGGCCAGGATGACCGGCAGAATCAGCGGCAGGGAGATACCCAGCGCCGCGGCCCCGCACACCCCGCCGATGGCCGAAGAGGTAAAGGCGGCGCCCAGCGCCCGGGCGGCCTCGCCGCGCTTCGCCATGGGATAGCCGTCGAGCACCGTGGCCTGGGAGGCAGCCGTGCTGGGAATGCCGAGCATCACCGAGGTGATGGCGCCGCTGGTGGACGTGGATGCCCACGACGACAGCAGCAGCGCGAACGCCGCCACCGGCTCCATGCTGAAGGTGAACGGCAACAGCAGCACCAGGCCGATGGCGCCGCCGAGACCCGGGATCGCGCCCATGAGGATGCCAATGGCGCAGCCCAGCGCGAAGTAGGCCAGCACATGCCACTGGAAGATCAGTCCCAGCCCGGCGAACAGGGCTTCCAGCATGGTTTCGAGCATGGGGCTCCCGCGAATTCTTCTATGTTGAGAGGCGGGGCGATAATATCACCACCCTGCACCCGCAACCGGAATCGGAGAGCCATGGCCAAACCCACGCCCCTGAAAGTTTCGCTCAACCTGGCTCAGGCGGACGCCATCGTCGATGAAGCGTTGCGGCTGGCCCGAAAACACGGGCTGCAACCACTGACCGTCGTGGTCCTCGACGCCGGCGGTCACCAGATCGTGGCCAAACGTGAAGACGGTTGCGGAATCATGCGTGTCCAGGTGGCCACGGCCAAGGCTTACGGCGCTCTGGGCATGGGCATCTCCAGCCGCGAACTGGGTGAGCACGTCAAGGGCCGGGAGCTTTTCGGCAGCTCGCTGAGCGTGATCTCCGGCGGGCGGTTCGCCACCGTGCCCGGCGGCGTCCTGATCCGCGACGCCGGCGGCAACGTGATCGGCGCCGTCGGGATCACCGGCGACGTGTCGGCGGCGGACGAGTTTGCCGCCATCGGCGGCATCCGGTCCGTGGGCCTGGTTTCCGATCCTGCGGAACCCTCGGAGGGCTGGAACCGTTGACCACAGCGGCGGACAGGCGCAGGCTCCCGCCGGCCTCCGGTGCGGGCGCACCCGAGCGCCGTGCACGCAGGACCGCGGCCCGCACCCTCTCGCCGGTCGGACTATAGACCGTGGCCCGCAAACGGATAGACTGGCCCCCAGGAAAAGTCGTTACCCTGGAGCATCGCTCACGGGTCCTGAAGAAGAACCCGTTGGGCGACCCGCACGTCCGACCGCTGGACGTCTGGCTGCCGCCCGGATACGACAGGGCCGCCCGCCGCGGCGAGCGGTTCCCGGTGCTGTTCGACCTGGTGGGCTATACCGGTTCCGGCAAGTCCCACACCAATTGGCGTAACTTTTCCGAGAACGTCCCCGAACGCGCCGCCCGGCTGCTGCACGAGGACAAAATGGGACCCTGTATCCTGGTTTTTCCCGACTGCTTCACTTCGCTCGGGGGTAACCAGTACATCAATTCCTCGGCCATGGGCCGTTACGCCGACTACCTGACCAGGGAACTGATTCCCTTCGTGGACCGGGAGTTCAGCACGCTGGCATCCCGCGATCACCGCGGCTGTTTCGGCAAGTCCTCCGGCGGCTACGGCGCCATGGTCCACGGAATGAAGTACGCCAAATACTGGGGCGCCGTCGCCAATCACTCGGGCGACGCCTATTTCGACTTCCTCTACCGCTGCGACTGGCCCAATGTCCTGAACGAACTGGCCAAACACAGGCCAACAAAGCGCAGGGAAGGCCCCATCGACGTGCTGAACGAAGAGAAGCAGGCGGCTGACGGTCAGGACGACGGCCGGGTGGCGGCCTTTCTGGAGGCGGTCTGGGGCAAGGAGAAACTCACCAGAGCCGAAGTCCACACCCTGATGATGGTGGCCATGGCCGCAAGCTACGATCCCCACCCGAAGGCGCCGCTGGGATTTCGGCTTCCCGTCAACCTGGAAACCGGCGAGATGCTGCCGGTCCGGTGGCGTGCGTGGCTCAGGCGGGACCCGATCAACATGGTGGAACGCTGCACGCCCAACCTGAAGACGCTGAAGGGCATCTACATCGACTGCGGCTGGAAGGACCAGTACCACATCCACTACGGCACGCGGATTCTCTCCAAGCGCCTGACCCGGGCCGGAATCAGGCACGTCTACGAGGAGTTCCCCGATACACATTCAGGAATTGACTACCGGATGGACCGGAGCCTGCCGTTCCTGTACCAGGCATTGAAGCCGGTGTAGCGGAAGCGGAAACATGAATGCGCGCCCGACATCTGGGAGCCGCTGCACGGACAGACAGCCGGACTTCACTCTACAATGGGCGCAGAGGCAGAGGAGGAACCAGAAAATGAATCGCTGGATCATGATCGTTGTGTTGGGGCTGCTCGGGGGACTGCACGCTTGCACCGGGGGCGATACCGGCCTGGACCATGAAGCGACCGCCGCAGCGGAGCAGGAAGGCTCGTCCGCCGATACCGCAACCACCAGCAATCAGCCAAATATTCTCTTCATCGTCGCCGACGACATGGGCTTCACGGACATCGGTGCGTTCGGCAGCGAAATCGCAACGCCAACCCTGGACCGCCTTGCCTACGCCGGGGTCCGGCTCAACAACCTTCACGCGTCCTCCGCCTGCCGGACCTCTCGGCTGATGCTGTTCTCCGGCGCCGGGGCAGTCGCGGCCAACGAACCCTATCCCGGAGAGTACCGCGGCGGTGTCCTGGGGCTCGACTACGCCACTATCCCCGAGTTGCTCAAGGACGCCGGCTACGCCACCTACATGGCCGGCAAGTGGGACCTCGGGGATGTCGAAGGCTTCCGGCCGGAGTTCCGGGGATTCGACCGCTCGTTCGCGCTGGTCACGGGATCCGGTCCCTTCTTTGCCGAGTATTTCAGGGATTCGTTCCCATACTGGGAGGACGGCCGCGCACTGACGCCGGACGATGTCCCCGAAGACTTCTACGCCACGCGCCACTTTACCGACAAGATGCTCGAGTATCTTCAGTCCACCGAAGAGGGCACGCCCTGGTTCGCCTACCTGCCCTACAACGCCCCGAACTGGCCGTTGCAACTACCGGAAGACTGGCTCGACCGTTATGCGGGCCGCTACGACGCCGGTTACGACGCGCTCAGGGAACAGCGCTTCGCGCGCGCCACCGAAGTCGGCATCCTGCCCGCCGGGTCCACGCTCGACGGATTCGAGCCTGTCGCGGAGCCCTGGTCGAATCTGAGCCCCGAGGAACAGCGCCGCTATTCGCGCGCCCAGGAGATCTTCGCCGGGATGTTCGAGTACATGGACATGAGCATCGGACGGGTGGTGGAGTACCTGGAAGAGAGCGGTCAACTGGAGAACACGGTCATCGTGTTCACGGCGGATCATGGCGCCTCGGGCGGCGAGCATGGCGTCGACACGGGACGGGGGCCCGGCGGCGGCGGGCCGGGGGAAATTCCGGCCGGCATCGACAACAGCCTGGAGAACTTCGGGCGCCGGAATTCGTGGGTCGACCACGGCCGGGGATTCGGCGAGGCGGCCACCGCCCCCTTCCGGTACCTGAAGGGTTCGCTCACCGAAGGCGGACTTCGCGCCGCGGCGTTGGTGTACCACCCGGCCGCAGTGCCCGCCGGCGGCGTCAGCGGCGAGTTCATGACCTTTATGGATTTCCTGCCGACGTTCCTGGATATCGTGGGTACCGAGCACCCGGGCGCCGGTCCCTACCGCGACGGCAGGACGATCAACGACATCGTCGGCCGTTCGGCCTGGCCGCACCTGACCGGCAGGGCCGAGACAATCCACCCGCCAACCGATGCGGCCGGCTGGGCCAGCGGCCTGGGCGGCGGAGCGCTCATCCGCGGAAACTACAAGATCATCGACCAGGCGCCGCCGGGTGAGGAGGGGCCCACGCCCTGGCGGCTCTACGACCTGTCCGTCGACCCGGGCGAGCACCATGACCTGGCGGCGGAGCATCCCGAACTGGTCGCCGAGATGGTCGAGGAACTGGAGACCAACTGGCGCTGAGGAGCCATCATGCAAAGAATCACACTCCTGTCCGGTGCGATGCTGCTCATCGCGGCGTTCGTTCTGGGGCGACTGTCCGCGCAGGACGCCGATACGGGCCCCGAGCCTAGCTGCACACAGTGTCCAGCGGACTACGTACCCGCCGCGGAAATCGCAGCCTATGAACAGGTCGCCATGGACACCGGCCTCACCGACCAGCAGATTCGTTCCATTGACGTGGGCAGGACCAATGTCCAGGTGGCGCTGGTACACCGGGGGCCGCTTGCGGAGCCGCGGCCCCAATCTGTCGCTTCGCACGATCTCGTCACCGAGGTCTACTACGTCCTGAGCGGTGGCGGTACCAACCTCACGGGAGGGGACCTGATCGACAGCCAGCGCCGCCCGCCCGACAACCGCGCCGTGCAGTTCCTGAATGGACCCGGCAGAAATTCCGCCGGCGTGCGGGACGGTGCTACGTATGAACTGGAGGCCGGCGACGTGCTGGTCATCCCTGCGGGAACCGGGCACCAGTTCACTCGCATCGACGACCACATCACCTACCTCATGGTCCGCGTGGACCCGGACAAGGTCGTGCCGTTGCTGGATGCAGAAGGTTCGCAGGCGTACCTGGCGGAAAACGGTCAGTAAGACAGGCTTGCAGGTCAAATTCTAGCGGTAGCATGGCTGCTGCTGTTTCTGACCAAATCGACCAGATTGGCACCCAAAGACGCATATTCATCGCATTAAGTTGCCATTTCTGGTAATTTATTGCGATGAAATACCACGAGTTGGTAAAATTCGTCGCCGATGAACCCGTCTTCGAAACGGGCATGCTATTGGCAGGCAACATCGATGCGGTCAACCTGCGCCGACAGCTTTCACGTTGGACCCGTGCGGGACGTCTGCTGCAATTGAGACGCGGGCTCTATGCGCTTGCGCCGCCCTGGCAGAGGATCAAACCCCATCCCTTCCTCATCGCAAACAGACTCGGGCCCGGTTCCTACGTCAGCGGTCTCTCGGCGCTGGCCTTCGCGCAGGCCATTCCGGAGTATGTTGCCGAGGTCACGAGCTGCACCGGCGGGCGGCCGCACACCCACCTGACACCGCTCGGACGATTTTCCTTTCGCCGCCTGAAGGCCGGCCTGCGCTTCGGCTACCGGCAGGTCGCTCTCGGCGACGGCCAGACGGCCTTTATGGCAACACCCGAGAAAGCACTGCTCGACTTGATCTATCTGCAGCCCGGCGGCGATGACCCGGCGTTCCTCAAGGAACTGCGGCTCAATCTGGATGTTTTGCAATCGAACCTGCTCGATGACTTCGCCGAACGATGCAGAGTGCCCAAGCTGGTGCGAGCCGCCAAACGCATTAGCAAAATGGCGCGAGACACCCCTGAGTACGTAAAGCTGTGAAGGATCACTTGCGGCAACTGGTAAGGGACTGCGCTCCGCTGGAGGGAAGGAACATCGCCCGCGAATACCTGCAGAGCCGGATCCTCGGGGCGTTTCAGCGTGCCGGTGCGATGACTTCGATGGCATTCCAGGGCGGTACGTGCCTTCGATTCGTCTTCGGACTGCCGCGCTATTCGGAAGATCTGGATTTCGCACTGGAAGGCGGCCGTTCCGAATTCGATCTGGGCGCCAGTCTCAAGGCGGTCCGTTCTGAACTTTCCACCGAAGATTACCGCGTCGAATTGAGGTTGCGGGAACAGCGGACCGTCCACAGCGCGATGGTGCGCTTCCCCGGGGTTCTGTACGAAATCGGCCTTTCTCCGCATCCTGAGGAAGTGCTTGCCGTGCGAGTCGAAGTCGACACACGGCCACCGTCCGGCGCCACCATGGATGTCAGCCTGGTGCGGCGACACGTGACGCTGCGGCTCTACCACCACGACCGGTCCTCGCTGTTGGCGGGCAAGGTGCACGCCGTGCTGCAGAGACCGTACGCCAAGGGGCGCGACTGGTACGATCTGATCTGGTACCTGAGCGATCCGGACTGGCCCCCGATCAACGTGAGCCTGTTGAATGCCGCGCTTGAGCAAACCGGATGGCAGGGAGCGGCTTTGGAGCCGCAGACTTGGCGGGACGCGGTCCGGCTGCGACTCGATCAGTTGAACTGGGATCGCCTGGTGGACGATGTGCGCCCGTTCCTGGAGCACCAGCACGACGTTGACCTGGTCCGCAGGGACAATGTGCTGCGGCTGCTCGGGTAGCCGTCACTCGCAGAACACGCCGATCGCGCTCATCACCTCGCGCCCTGCGGTAATGCCGGAGGGCCGGTTGACCAGCCCGCCGTTTACGAACAGGGCCGATGAGCCGCCGCCATCCAGGTTCAACGCCTCGTCGGCGCCGATATCCACCATGATTGAGGCCAGTTGTTCCAGGTCCACGCCCCGGCTGCCCGGTTGACGGCCGTCAACGACCAGCAGGAGCAGCGTGCCATCGCTACGGATTCCGGCCGCCGTTCGCGGATGCGTGTCGGGAATGGCGGAACCGAAAAAAACTTCTTCGTTTGTGGTCACGCGCACCTGGCCATTGGAGACCAGGGCGGGGCCTGCGCCCAGAGCGTCTTCCACGGGCCATTCGGCCGGCTCGCCCTCCAGTGCCGCGGCGCTCCCCGGGACATGCGGCGGCGGTTCCGGCCACGCCTGCACTCGGCCGTCGCGGCTCGTGGCCCAGGCGATGTCGAATCCGTCGGGCATCACCCCCAGGGCAGCGCGGGCCGTTTCGTAGCGGATGTCGCCACGCACGACCGACCGCGTCGCCGGCGCTTCGATCTCGCCGTCCACCACGAGCAGGCCAGCGTGCATCGCCGGGGTGCGCTCCATGGAGAAAAAACCGCCGTTCACCACCACGCAGGCGCCGGTATTTGCCGCAAAGGCCGATAGCCTTTCGCGGCGGTCGTCTTCATCGCCGGAGAGCAGTATTTCGGTGCGTACCGAATCGGCGCCGGGGCGAACGGAGACGTACCACGCCCGTAACGGAATGTCCGGATCGGCGCCCGAGAAGACCTGCACGGCAGCGGGAAGTTCGGTATTGAGGGACTCCATGGCCTGCCACTGTACGTCCGGTGTCTGGGCGTGCGCGCTCGCCGCGCCGGCAAGAGCCGCTATCGTCAGCGCCGTGGCAGCCAACGTCAGCGCCACGGTAACCCACGTCGGCGTCGAGGCCGCGGTCCGCACCCGTTGTAACGAAAAGACCAGCATCCGTTTGCAAGCCCGCATGGTTTCTCCGGCGCGAATCGTACCCCATAATGAAAGCGGCCTGCATCACGAAGGAGGCAACGGGTCACCATGGAAACACCACTGACGCCCATCGAGTTCGCTCGCAGGGCGCGGCGGCTCTATGCGGATCGGGAAGCGGTCGTCGACGGCGATCTGCGGTTCACGTACGGCGAGTTCCTGGCCCGCTGCGACCGCTGGTCCGCGGCGCTCCAGGGCTTGGGCGTGCGGCAGGGGGATCGGGTCGCGTGTATCGCGCCCAACACACATGCCCAGCTCGAGTCCTTCTACGCGGTCCCGCAGATCGGCGCCGTGCTCGTGCCGATCAATTTCAGGCTGCAGCCGGATGAGTTCAGGTACATCATCAACCATAGCGGCGCCAGGGTGGTCTGCGCCCACTCCGATTACCTCAAGGCGGTCGACGGAATTCGCGGCGATCTGCCCGGTGTCGAGCATTTCGTCGCGCTGGAAGGGTCCGGCGACGGCTGGATCGACTACGAGACCACGCTCGGCGCGCATGCGCCCGACTTCGCCGAACCGGAGATCGGCGAAAACGACCTGCTCACGATCAACTACACGAGCGGCACCACGGCCCGCCCCAAGGGCGTGATGATCACCCACCGCAACGCCTACATGAACGTCATGGGGATCATGGCCCATCACAACCTGGGTCCCGGCGACCGGTACCTGTGGACCCTGCCCATGTTCCACGCCAACGGCTGGACTTTCATCTGGATCAACACGGCTCGCGGCATGGCCCACGTGTGCCTGCGGCAGGTGGAGCCGGCCCGAATCTTCCGGCTGATCGGGGACGAGAAGATCACCATGTTTTGCGCGGCGCCCACGGTGCTGATCGGCATCGCCAATGCGCCCAGGGAGGTGCGGGCCGGCGCGCCGGAGGGCGTTCGGCTGTTCACCGCCGGCGCTCCACCCGCAGCGGCGACTATCGAGGCCATTGAGCGCGGGCTCGGTTGGGAGTTGACCCACGTTTACGGACTCACCGAGACCTCGCCGCTGATCACGATCTGCGAGCCGCGGCCGCGGCACCGGAACCTGTCGCCGGGCGACCAGGCCCGCGTCAAGGCGCGCCAGGGCGTGGACATGCTCGCTTCCGGGCACGTGCGCGTCGTGGACGAGGACGGCCACGACGTGCCGCGCGACGGCGAGACGCTCGGCGAGATCATCGTGCAGGGCAACGTCGTCATGAAAGGCTATTACAACGATCCCGAAGCCACTGCCGCGGCCATCCGGGACGGCTGGTTTCACTCGGGTGATGCGGCAGTGATGCACCCCGACGGCTACATCGAAATCCGCGACCGCTTCAAGGACGTCATCATCAGCGGCGGGGAGAATATTTCCTCAGTCGAGGTCGAAGGCTGCCTGCTGCGCCATCCCGCAGTGCAGGAGGTCGCCGTCGTGGGCATGCCCCACGAAAAGTGGGGCGAGTCGCCGCATGCGTTCGTGGTGTTGCGACCGGGCGCCGAGGCGAAAGAGGACGAACTCAAGCTGCACGTGCGCGACAACCTGGCCCACTTCAAGACACCCCAGTGGGTGAGCTTCGTGGACGACCTGCCGAAGACGGCGACCGGCAAGGTTCAGAAGTTCGTCCTGCGCGGCGGCGGGCCGGCAATCGCAAAGCAGTAGGATAAGGATAACGGCAGGCGCGTTCGGTGCCGGCGTTGTTCCGCGCCTGCCGGTCTGCGGTCTGCGGTCTGCGGTCTGCGGTCTGCGGTCTGCGGTCTGCGGTCTGC
>VYEH01000201.1 GCA_009843005.1 Pseudomonadota bacterium
CGCCGGGCAGCGTTGCCGTGGAAAACTCACGGTTCAGCGCGATGATCGGCGTCTAGAAGATCGCGCCCAGAGAGACGCCGACAAAGTGGATGCGGTCGCTGTCAAAATCGGGAACCCCTCCGCCGTCGAGGTCCATGACGGGGATGGTACGGATCAGGTGGAACAGGTCCGAAACCGCCTGGCGGCCGTGATCCCGGGCGTTCAACGGATTGCCCACGTTGAAAATCTGCCAGCCGTTGTCCACCTCGCCATCCGGCTCCAGGCTGCCCAGTGCGCCCACGTTGTCCAGGTTGAAGTGCCGCTCGTTGTCGCCGAATGGGCTGCCCGCACCCTGATAGAAGCTGCTGCCGGTATCGGTCACCCCGTGCGGCGGCAGGTCGATGGCCACCATGGCGAAGCCTTGCGACGCAAAGGCATCGGCGATGGCGATCATGGAGGTGCGATTGCTGGTGACGCCGTGCTGGAACACCACGACGGGCCATCCGCCGAGAGGAGCGAAATTGGGTGTCGCCGCGAACACCGGGATCCGCATCAGCCCACCGCGTGGCAGCGGATGGGGATTGGCCGCGGTGGGCGGAACGAAATCGGAATTCAACCAGAAGCTGCCCAGGACGTCATTGGGATCCCCGTAATAGGGAACCTGAATCCAGCCCGCATGGAGGTTGGCCGCGCCGGGCAATCCCAAACCGAGATGGGCGGTGGTGATGCCCATGGGCGCGACCTGGTGGGGCATGGCCATGGCACTGGCTTGCACCGCCTCCAGCACCTCCGAGACGGATTGCGTGGTGGCGCTCCAGGCCACCACGATGGCATCGCCGGGAATCCCCAGCAACCCCGTGGCGGCATCGATCAGGGGGGCGATGGCCGGAAACAGCGGATCAAGCTCCGGCGCGCCGGGAACGCTGTCGAGACCCGCCAGGTGCGCGTTGCGAACGGCGCCAAACGCCTGATCGGGCGAGGCCGCAGCGCCATGGCTGCTGTCAATACCGCTGGTGAGGACGAACAGGTACGTGGTTTTCGGCTGCAGCGGCCGCAGCGGGGTGATTTCAAGCAGCGAATCGTTGCTGCCCGTGGCGTTGCTCACGCCCACCGTGTAATGCGCGCCCGGAACAAGCGGAATGCCGCGCGTCGCATCGAGCACGAACACGTTTTCGCTCCCCGTGGGCGCCAGTGGATTGAAGGGGACGAGGCTGGACACGTCGATCGGCGCGTTGAACGGCGCGGTGATCGACGCAACGGTCGAGAACCCGTCGAGGGTGTTGACCGCCGCCGCCAGCGGCGACGTGATCCTGACCGGGACCGACAGGGTCGAACCCGCCCCGGCCGCGACGGGATTGTAGATGTCGTTGGGATAGGGGACGACGTCGTACGGCGGCGGCGCGTAGAGCGCGGCGAAGCCCTCCCCGGATGGCTGCGCCGGTTCGAAGGTCACCGGCTCCGGACCCGTGGACGTACCGCTCTCGCACCCCCAGAGAATCAGGGATGCAAGCAATAGCGGTACCGGGTCAGAGCGTTTCATGTCGGGCGATTTCCAGAATTGAACGTACCGCGCTATCGGCCCGGCGTCAAAATCCAAAACTCGACGCTTCCTCCTGAAAGGGCGTCGTTTGCAATTTGCAAATTGGCGCCCCGCGAACGGAATAGCCGCTCCGCCCCTCTAACCGGTCTCCAACGCGGCTGCTGCGCGCGCCCCGCTTACCGGAGCCCCTCACGGGGCTGCTTGAACAGCCGCCGGACCAAAGCCCGGACCGGTTGGCCCTCTTACCTCGGCTGCGGAACGATGCGGATGTAGGGCTTGGGCGCTTCCCAGCCGTCCGGGAACCGCTCCTGCGCCTCTTCGTTGGACACCGCCGGCAGGATGATGACATCGTCGCCATCGTTCCAGTTGACCGGCGTGGCCACCTTGTGGGACGCGGTGAGCTGGATCGAGTCCAGCAGCCTCAGCACCTCGTCGAAGTTCCGGCCGGTGCTCATCGGATAGGTGAGCATCGCCTTGATGTTCTTGTCCGGACCGATCACGAAGACCGAACGCACGGTGGAATTGTCCATCGCGGTGCGGTCCTTCGCCGCGCCGCTGGCGTTCGGATGCAGCATGTCGTAAGCCTTCGCTATCTCCAGGCTGCTGCCGTCAATGATCGGGTAGTTCACGGCATGGCCCTGGGTTTCCTCGATATCCTTCGACCACGCGACGTGGTCCTCGACCGAGTCCACGCTCAGGCCGATGACCTTGCAGTTGCGCTTCGCGAAATCCGCATTGAGCCCCGCCATGTAGCCGAGTTCCGTCGTGCAGACCGGAGTGAAATCCTTGGGGTGGGAGAAGAGGATGGCCCAGCCGTCGCCGATCCAGTCGTGAAAGTTGATGTTTCCCTCGGTGGTCTCGGCGGTAAAGTCAGGCGCCTGATCGCCAATGTGTAGTGACATGATGTTGAACCTCGCAAGGTTGACCTGAAAATCCAGTTGGTTGGGGGCGGTTATTCTCCGCCGATCTCCGCTAACAGTCCAGCACAGCGCGGCTATATCGGCATGAAATCCCGCCATAAGCGGGCGGAGGAATGGACCGCAGTTGCATTCGATCGGCTAGCTGTGGCCGCGGGCACGGCCTGCCCGCCAGACGCCCGCAGCCAGCATGAGCCAGCCCGCCATCATGGCGAGACCGCCCACCGGAGCCAGCGCGCCCACCGCCTCGGGGGCGCCGAATGTCGTGGCGTAGATGCTGCCGCTGAAACTGATAGTGCCGGCCAGCAGAACCCAACCCGACCATGCAATCAAACGCGAACCTGGAAATCGATCCGCCAGGATGCCGGCCGCAATAATCCCGAGCCCATGGTAGAACTGATAGTCGACGGCGACTTCGTAGGCACTCCACCGCGCCGCGTCGACAACGCCCTGCACGCCGTGGGTGCCGTAGGCGCCAAGGGCCGTGGCCGCGAACAGGACCAGGCCCCCGACCGTGATCAGTGTCAGTCGTTCCGGATGAACCATTCAGCTTGAGCTACGCAACTTGCTCGCACGCGACAGTAGTGCCATTCGAGCATGTTTCCGAACAGAGTGGCAACAGCACTGAAGGACTAGCGCGCTGCCAACCTACCCAAAGTAGAGTCTATCTCTATATTCGCACGGGGGAATCTATTGATTATCGATCATTTACGAGGCGATTGAGTTTGAGCAGGTCAGACCATATGGTCTTACCAATATATCAAACATATTGATAACAAGTGGTTGACACTAATATCGACTAGTGGCAATGTCGTATATGTATACAACTCGAACAGCAAGCTTCTATCAAATTGGAATTACCGATTTGAGTTGCGCAACACCCAAGGGAATCCGACATGCGTACCACCACTGTTTTTACCTCACTGCGTCCGTCATGGTTGCTTGCGCTATGCGCACCGATGCTGCTACCGGCGACCGCCGCTCTCGCGCAGGACGAAGTTGCCGGCGCAAATGAGGAGGATATCCTTGAGGAGATCGTCGTTACCGGCATGCGACGAACGATCCAGGACTCGATCAACCTCAAGCGAAATTCGATCACGATCGTCGACGGGCTGAGCGCCGACGAGATAGGCGCGCTGCCGGCGCTGTCGATCGGCGAAGCGCTGGAGACGGTCACGGGCGCGGCGACTCATCGTGAGAACGGCGGCGCGACCGAGGTCGCCATCCGCGGATTGGGGCCTTACCTTGGCACCACCACCGTCAATGTCAGGGAGTCGACCAACGGGAGCGGCAACCGCGCGGTCAACTTCAGCATCTTCCCTTCCGAATTGTTCAATTCCATTGCCATTCACAAGACCCAGTCCGCGAGCTATATCGAAGGCGCCGTCAGCGGTCAGGTTCAGC
>VYEH01000093.1:0-424 GCA_009843005.1 Pseudomonadota bacterium
TTCACCAATGGCAAAATGACCCCATCAGCGCAATCGGTGACGAATGCGGGCTAGTTCCAAGAGAGGTGTGTTTTCTGGGGCAGTCCGGTCCGGTATTGGAAAACCTCCTGCTTGCGGTGGCGCAAGCTGCCGTCGGAAAAGACAACGTCGAAGCGGATCGAGTCTTTGCAATCAACGAGGGCCTGGGTCCCATCCTGCTGGATCAGCTTATCAATGCGACAGCGAGTCGTCGTGCTCAGGCAATAGATCATTGGAAAGGAGCGTTGCCCGATCTGGATGGGCCTGCCGAGGTAACGCCGGAACAGAAGGCAGCGCTAAACGCGAGTACGCTGGTGTCGTTCGGGGATCTTGCGGGTGTTGTTGCGGGGGACCGAGGCGCTGTTTCCGCACTTCCCGCGACACTCGCAGGGGATGCGTTGGAGGC
>VYEH01000093.1:434-3831 GCA_009843005.1 Pseudomonadota bacterium
CACGGACTGCTGGGCACGTACTTGAAGCTATTGGAAAATAACCGGCAGAAGAACGAAGAACGAGAAGCACTTTTTGCCAGCTATCGGTGGGTGCTCGTCGGCTATCGCGCCGCGTGTGACCAGTCACAGCAGCACGGAAGCGATATGAGGCGTGTTTGTCTGGCATTGCACGTTCCGGTCAGGTTTCTCAAGGTGTTCAAGCCCAAGCATCACGGGGCAAAGTATCTGTCACCGGAGACCACACTCGGCGATGAGCCGGTTAGGCTGGTCTTTAACTTGCACCTTGCGGTGGCGCTGACTGTAGCGCAGTTGCAGGGCTCTGAAGTCATGTACCGACTTCGGGAACCGCTAATCTCAGAGATTGCAACTCGTCTGCATGTTCACGGCTTTCGGCCGGGCATAATTTCCTATAATTGAGAGTGTCGCTGAGACCTTGGCGGCGAGGTCCGGTGAAGCAAGAGTATCTGCGAGGCGGTGTGGCGCGCGCGGGAACCAGTCTGGATCTGAGGAACACTGCTTCGTGACAGCTCTTGATCCAGTGCAGCATGCAGTTTGCGGTCTAGCGGCCGGGGGGAAAGTTTCGTTCGAGCCAGGTGCGGACAGAAAATGAGTCACCGAGATTGTTTCTTCGCAACAGTTCTAGGATGTCAGCACCGACGATAAAGACTACGGGATGGCCGTCTTCCTTGATCTCCCTGTAGGCCTGGACGTTCACGTAGCTGGTTGTCACCAGGATGCCGAACTGTCGATGGCGTAAACGCGAAACGAGGCGCGAGACATCCCGTACGCCCACTCCCGTCGAGGAGTCATAGCATTTGGCCTCCAGCGCGAAGTCGATGTAGATGGCTGATGGACCCCGCCCGATCCGCAATTGGCCGATGGCATCGCGTCCCCCGTCGCGGGCCGGCCTAGTCACATCGAGGGATGCGATGTCCGGCAGAAGTAGTCTCGCGAGCGAGGCCGCACAGTGCTCGAACCCGTGGTAGTGCGGCCGGAAGTATCGTCGGATCGTGCGAAGGATGGCGGCGTCGGCATCTGACTTGGGGAGTTGTTCCGCTTTCGTCCTGTATTCGATGGATCTTGCGGCTGTCAGTGCACGAGCCTGACCGGTCTCGATCCATTGCCTCCAGATGGCCGGTGCATTCGAGGTATGCGGGTCGCCAGCGATGATGTTGTTGATCCAGGCACGAGTCAGGCACGGTACGTCCAGGACCGTAAAACGGGCACGGTAATTCTGGAACCGGGTCTCCCCTGTGACTTTCCAGACGGCTACCAGATCTTCAGACGCGCGAAGGTCGGCCGTTCCTGGTACCGCTAGACCGAGGAAGCGGACGTCCCGATACCCGCCGGCTTTGGCGAATACCAATACGGGCGGAACATTTCGGCGCGTTTCGGGGCTAGAGTGTGCCCACTGGAACAGCCGCTTGAGGATCTCATTGCCCTTTCTGGGGGTCTTGTGCAGGTCCCGGGCATGTTTCTTGTTGTCGCCGTAATAGGTGTACACACCGGTTTCGGGATCGAGGGAGTCAGGCCAGTCCGGGTCGCGGAGCGTGGACGTCAGTACAACCAGTTCAAGTTGGTCGAGATTGCCACGGTAACGGAAACCACCTCCGGTACTGATCGACAGCAGTCGGGGTAAAGGGTCATCGCCGGCATGGCCGTCTCGCGCACCCTTGTACACAGCGTCGACGTATAGATCGACTTCGGGGAGCCGGTCTAGCGGGATAGGGTGCATCTGCCTGCCAGATAGGTGCCCGAAGCTGGGAGATTCGGACAGATTCTTACAGTCGTACGGGCCCGTGCTGAGGAGTGCATTCGACTACAGGGAGCGTCGGGCAGAAGTCGGGCGAATGTACAAAACTGTACCAAAATGTTGAGAAGTGCACATAGCTGAGCTATTGTGCCAAAGTTAGGGTCTGGTGAAAATGGCGGAAGTGATTCGCGTGCAGGTGCTGTTTACGCGTCGGGAAGCCGAGCGGTTTGCTGCCTATTGCCAGGAGATGGGATACAAGAAATCGCCTCTCATCGTGCGCCTTGTCAGGGAACATATGGACAGGGAAGGCTTTGCTCGCCAGGGCGATCTGATTGACGCGGAAACTCGGGAGCCTCCATAGTCTTGAGTGATCGGATCGTCGAGGAGAAGATTCTCAGGCTGCGGGACGGCGGCCACCCCCGGGTACTCGATCTGTTCTCGGGATGCGGCGGACTCTCCCTCGGGTTCAGCGCTGCTGGGTTCGAGATCACGGCGGCTGTCGAGAGCGAACGGCCGGCGGCCGCTTCCTATCGGGCGAATATTCATCCGGATGATGCGTTCCGTGTCCTTGAGGACGATATCGCGTCGACCGATCCGGAAGCGTTCATTGAGAAACTGAAGCTGGGCGACGTGGCCGAGGTATTTGACGTTATTATCGGCGGCCCACCGTGCCAAGCCTTTGCACGAGTCGGGAGAGCAAAACTGCGTGAGCTTGACGAGGACCCGGAGGCGTTTCGGAACGATCCGCGGGCAATGCTGTACTCATCCTATCTGAATTACGTCAGGTCGTGTCGGCCGGTGGCGATCCTGATGGAGAACGTGCCGGACGTGATGAACTTCGGCGGTCTCAACGTCGCGCAGGAGATCTGCGAGGAACTGGAGGAGCTGGAGTACAACTGTGCGTATACGTTGCTGAACTCCGCCTTCTATGGCGTACCGCAGATGCGCGAGCGAATGTTTCTCTTGGCGTATCACCATCGGCTGCAGCGGAGCGTGAGCTTTCCGGCGCCAAGCCATTGGATCGAGCTCCCGCAGGGCTACGAAGGATCGCGGCGGGTTGCGCTAAAGTTGCTGACAGTCGATGAATCAGACCAGTGGACGGCCGGATATACGGAGCCGCCAGAAGCCCGCGCCGAGCTGGAGCCCGCCGTTACGGCCGAGGAGGCGATCGGAGACCTGCCGGCAATTGATGCACGGGCACAGGTGCGAGCAGGCGTGTTGAGACGAGGAGCGAGGCGATTCGACAAGCTTCTCATGTACGACGGGTGCCGATACGCATCGCAGTATGCGCGGGCTATGAAGGACTGGGCGGGATACGAGGCAGGGGACGGAGTCTACGACCATGTCATTCGGTATTTACCTCGGGATTTCGAGCTGTTTGCCAGGATGTCGGAAGGCGATCAGTACCCTGAAGCCCACCAGCTCGCCCTCAGCGTATTTGGCGAAAAGTTGTCCAAGCTCGCGCAACAGGGAAAGCCGGTGAAACAAGACTCGGAGGAGTACCTGAGCCTAAAGCGGAAGGTCGTGCCACCGTATGATGCTGGCAAGTTTCCGAACAAATGGCGAAAGATCTCACGGGATCAGCCCGTGCGTACAGTCATCCTCAATCCCCTGATAAGCGGATAACGATGGGGGTTAAGCGGG
>VYEH01000135.1:0-2354 GCA_009843005.1 Pseudomonadota bacterium
CTGCCGTCGCTACGGTTCTGGTTCACGATCTGGATCAGCAAAAAACCGAGACCCAGCAGGGCGATCGGCACCGGGACAAGCCGTGCGTTCGGCCCGAGGCTCAGCGTCATGATCAGGTAGACGGCGAATACTGCCACAAGCAGGCCCGCGATCAGGTTTTCCTGGGTTCTCCGGCTCATGAACCGCCCTCTTCGGTTGCGGCCCTGCTTCTGCGGTATCGGCGAACAAAGGGCAGGGCGGTGGTCACTACGATGAACGCCAGCATCGCGGCCGTTATCGGGCGGGTGAACAGGAAGAATTCCCCGTACAGGCCCAGCGAGATGTGCAGATTTCGCTCGATCATCTCCGCCAGCACCATGCCGATCACGAAGTTGGCCCTGGAATACCGGTACTTGTTCATCAGGTAGCCGATGACGCCGAACGCGGCGGCGACCACAACGTCTTCGATCAGTCCCCTGGTGGCAAAGGCGCCGAGCAGGCAGACCGACAGCACCAGGGGAATCATTACGTTCGGATTGAGCGCTGGAAGCCGTGCCAGGCGCGATGAGATCGCCAATCCGATCAGCGCCGTCAGCAGGTTGGCGATCACCACGATCCATACCATGCTGAACACCAGGTCCAGTTCGCTGGTCAGCATGCGCGGGCCCGGGACGATGCCCATCGCAAGAAACGCCACCAGCAGGATGGCCATGCTCTCGCCGCCGGGAATCCCGAACGCCAGGGTTGGCATGAGCCCGCCGCCTTCGTTGGCGCCCAGGGTCGCGTCCGGGGCGATGACGCCCTCCACGGCGCCCTTGCCGAATCGTTCCGGCGTCGGCGAGGTCTGTGCGGCCTGGGCGTAGGCGGCGATGCCTCCGACGCTGGCGCCGACACCCGGCAGCACGCCCACCCACAGCCCCAGCAGGCTGGATCTCAGGACCAGTCCCCAATGGCGGAAAGCGTCCTTCACGCCGTCAAGCACAGTGCTGCGCTGTTCGCCGCTGACGCGGTCCACCATGGCGCCGCCCTTGACGTGGAGTGTCATCATTTCGGCCACGGCGAACAACCCGATCATTGCCACCGGAAACGAGATTCCGTCGAGCAGGTAAACGTTTCCGAACCAGAACCGCGGCGTTCCGCTCACCGGGTCCATGCCGACGAAGGCCACCATGATTCCCAGGCAGGTCGCCACGCGTCCCTTTAGCAGGGAGCCTTCGCTGAAGGTGGCAATGATAGTCAGCCCCCAGAGCGCCATCATCAGGTATTCGCTGGGCCCGAGCGCGAGCATGACCGGGCGGATGATGGGGATGGTGAAGGCCAGGAACACTGCGCCCATGAGGCCGCCGAGCAGCGCCGCCATTGCCGACGCGCCGAGGGCTCGGGCGGCGTGTCCCTGCCGGGTCATGGGATGGCCGTCGAATACCAGCGCGAGGCTCTTGGCGGCGCCCGGCACCTTGAACAGGATGCTGGTCACCGATCCACCCCAGATGGTCGCGATGTGGGCGCCCAGCAGCAACGCCAGCGTCGCCGCCAGCTCATGCCCGTAGGTGAAGGGCAACAGCAGCGCAAGCGCGACGATGCCGCCCAGCCCCGGCAGGATGCCGATCACCAGCCCGTAGCTGACGCCCACCAGCATGAACAGGACCGCCTGGGGCGTGGCCAGCGCGGCGAGTCCGGCGACGATTGCCTCGAGCATGGACGCGTGCGGCCCGTCTCGCTATTCGATGACCTTGCCGAGCAGGGTGGTCACGTCGGTCCGGCAGCGGATCATCTGCTTAGGAAAAATGATTGTGATGGCGTCCACAGGGCAGATGGACTGGCACAGGCCGCAATACCAGCACTCGTCAGGGTAGCGGACTTCGGGCAGGGTCTCGCGGTCGTCCGGCTTCTTGTAGATCAGGTCGCCGGGGCAGATCCAGTCGCACAGGTCGCACTTCACGCAGGTATCGGCGTCGATGCGGATGGGGTTGTGGGGCGCCTGTCCTTCGAGCGCCGGCCGGTCCAGTACCGCTCCGTCCTGCGCCTGTCGATTCTGTATCGCTCCGTCTTGCACAGTTTCCTCCCGTACTGTTTCGCCTGCCGATGCGGCGGCTTCAGTCGGCATGAGTCATCTCCCTGGCAGACTCGGGTTTCTGCCAACCGCCCGCCCCGAAATTGCGGTCGAACGCGGCGGCCAGGGGTTCGGAAGCTGGCACCGTGCCGACGCGGGGGCGGTCTCCCCCGTTGGTGACGACTACAAACCGGCGCCAGTTCTCGTCGTCGGCGTTCGGATAGTCCAGCCGGCGGTGGGAGGAGCCCGTGCGCGTCTCCTTGCGCGCCAGGGCCGAAGCGGCCATCAGCTCGGCATTGAGGCTAATGCTGGTGCTCTCGTGAAC
>VYEH01000135.1:2364-3830 GCA_009843005.1 Pseudomonadota bacterium
AGTTCGTGCAGGTCGTCGGCCTTGAGCCGGTGTTCGTCGGCCGCCAGCGCGCGCAGGGTATGGAGCGCCTGCCTCAGCCCCTTGTCGTTGCGGCGTACGCCCACGTAGTCGGTCACCGTGCGGCGGACCCGGTCTTCGTGAGCCTTCCAGGACAAACGCTGCGCCCGGTCGACTTGCATGTGCGCCATCGCCCGGGAACGGACGGTTTCGGCCAGGCTCATGTCGATGGCTGGACGCGCCCCGGTCCCGTTTCCGAGGAACGACGCCACGCCCTCCCCGGCGATATGCCCCACCACCGAGGCGCCGGCAATACCGCCGCTGACCGTAGCGCAGTCGCCTGCGGCAAAGAGCCCGCCGATCGATGTCTGCCCCGCGGTGTCGACGGCCAGGCCGCTGCCGCGAAAATAGACGCCGCTGCGGCGAATGCTGAGTTCCGAAATGGAGACCTCAACCGGCTCCTCCCGGAAATTCAGCTCCTTCTGTTCGTAGAAGGCCGGCATGGTGTAACGGTCCACCTGCAGGGTGGCTTCCATGTGGTCGAGAACGTCCTCCGGGAGATGGCGGCAGTCGGCGTAGACAGGTCCGTTGCCGAGCAGGTATTCATTGATGACCGCATCGGCGATGACCGCCCGCCGGGCATTTTCGCCCTTGTCGTCGTACCGGAACATGAAGCGCTCGCCACTCTTGTTTATGAAATGCGCACCCTCGCTGACCAGGGCGTTGAGCCCCTGGGCGGAAAACCCCTTCGGCGTGAGCGTGGTTTCGACGAACTCCATGTTCGCCAGCAGCGCGCCTGCCCGATAACCCATGGCCTGCGCGTCGCCGGTGTTGTAGGGACAGTGCCAACTGTCGAACGGCATCCCCGAGGCATTGAGCGAAATCCGGTTGACCTCGCCGGCGGCCAGTACCACCGCTCGGGCGCGAATTGCAATCCACGTCCCGGTGCGGAAGTTGAAGGCCAGCGCGCCGTATGCGCGGCCGTCGGCGGTGAGTAACTCTACCGCCATGGTCCGGGTCAGCACGGTGCCCTTGAGTTTGCGAACCTGCTGACCGATGTTTTTCTTGAATTCGGTCCCGTCGAAGTTGATGTGGTAGGTGCCGGGAAGGCCAAAGGACCGCAGCCGGTAGTAGTCGTTGTAGCGAGGATCCTTGAAATTCACGCCGAAGCTTTCGATCTTGCGCAGTACCCGGGGCATCTCGTGAATGACCCGGCTGGTGACCTCCATGTCGACGATGCCGTCGGTCAGTTCTGGGACGTGCTTGAGCAAGAACTCGGGCGTATCCCACTCCGGACCCGACTCCATGATGGTGAGATAGTGATCGACGCCGCAGCCCACGCTGCCGCAGTGATCCAGGACCTTGCCCTTTTCGCAGACGACGACATCCAGGCCGGCTTCAAGAGCCGGAATGGCCGCCATGCAACCGGCGACACCGCCTCCGATCACCAGCACGTCGGTGTCCAGGTG